>NZ_JBHWIR010000258.1:0-7689 GCF_042731835.1 Kitasatospora sp. NPDC059817
GGTCACGTGTGCAGGGTGAGGTGGTTTCGAGTCCCGACGGCCCACGCGGGCGCGGGGCCGATCTACACCCGCGTGCCCAGCGTCAGGGAGATGTCGGCCACGGCGCTGACCGCGCCCACGGCCCGGCGCAGGATCAGGCCGCTGGTGACCGCGTACTCCTTGACCAGGTTGTCGATGCGCAGCAGCGGCTCGGCCGGCGCCTCCTCGGGCACCGCAGCGGCCCGCACCTCCGGGGCCCCTACGGCCGTCGCCGGGCGCGGCGCCACGGCCGTCGGGCGGCCGCCCGGCTCGGCCTCGCCGACCGGGAAGTAGCAGGCGTAGCGGTGTTCCGGGACCTCCCCGGACAGCGGCGGCTCCTGCGTGTGGCACTGCTCGGTGGCGTAGCGGCAGCGCGCGGCGAACCGGCAGCCGGGCGGTGGGGTGGTCAGGTCCGGCGGCAGGCCGGGGATCGAGTAGAGCCGGCCGCCGGACTCGGCGAAACGTTCCGGCAGCGATTCGAACAGCGCCTCGGTGTACGGGTGGCGGGGGTGGGTGTAGAGCTCCTCGGTGCCGGTGGTCTCGACGACCTTCCCGGCGTACATGACGGCGATCCGGTCGGCCCGTCCGGCGATGACGCCGAGGTCGTGGGTGACGAGGATGACGGCCATGCCGAGCTGCTGCTTGAGGTGGTCGATGAGTTCGAGGATCTGCTTCTGGACGGTGACGTCGAGGGCGGTGGTCGGCTCGTCGGCGATGAGCAGTTTGGGCTCGTTGGCCAGGGCCATGGCGATCATGGCCCGCTGGCGCATCCCGCCGGACAGTTCGTGCGGGTAGACCAGGGCCCGCCGGGCCGGGCTGGGCATCCCCACCAGGGACAGCACCTCGACGGCGCGCTCGTGCGCCTCCTTCCGGGAGGCCCGGCGGTGGATGCGCACGGACTCGGAGATCTGCCGGCCGATGGTCATCGTCGGGTTGAGCGAGGTGGTCGGGTCCTGGAAGATCATCCCGATGTCGTTGCCGCGCACCCGGTCCATCTTCTCGGGGCCGAGCGCGAGCAGGTCGCGGCCGTCGAGCAGGACCCGGCCGTCGACGACGCTGCCGCCGTTGGGCAGCAGCTGCATGATCGACATGGCGGTCATGGTCTTGCCGCAGCCCGACTCGCCGACGATGCCGAGGGTCTCGCCGACGTCCACCGCGAGGTCGACGCCGTCCAGGGCGTGCACCACCGAGCGCTTCAGCCGGATCTCGGTGCGCAGGCCGGTCACTTCGAGGAGCGCCACTGCTGATCCTCCGTCGGGTTCACCGCTTCTGCAGCCGGGTTTCGAAGGCGTCGCGCAGGGCGTCGCCGATCACGTTGAAGCACAGGATGACCAGGATGATCACGGCGGCGGGCGGATAGATCATCCACCAGCAGCCCTGGCCGGCGAAGGTGGTGCCGACGTCGAGCATGCCCCCCAGGTCGTTGTTGGGCGCCTGGAGGCCCAGGCCGATGTAGCTGAGCGTGGAGAGGGCGAAGACCGCGTCGGCGATCGAGAACGTGGTGTTGACGATCGTCGTCCCGATGGTGTTGGGCAGGATGTGCTTCAGCACGATCCGCCGGCCGCCCGCGCCCATCATCCGGGACGCGGCCACGTACTCGCGGACCTTGATCGCCAGGGCCTCGCCGCGGACCAGGCGGGTGATGCCGAACCAGGAGGTCAGGCCGACCTCCAGGATCAGCATGGTCTTGCTCTTCCCGTAGACGCTGCTGAGGTAGATCAGCAGGAAGATCAGCGGGAAGGACATGAAGGAGTCGATCACCCGCATCATCAACGCGTCGATCCAGCCGCCCAGGTAGCCCGCGACCGCGCCGTACAGCGCGCCGAGGACGGCGGCGATCAGACCGGCGGCGAGGCCGATCTCCAGACTGGTCTGCCCGCCGACCATCACCTTGCCGAGCTCGTCGATGCCGTCGTTGTCCGTGCCGAGCGGGTGCCCGGCGCCCGGCGGCAGGGTGACGGCGGAGAGGTTCACCACCGAGGTGTCGGCGTGGTAGAACAGCGGGCCGAGGAAGCAGAAGGCGATGATCGCGACCAGGACGACGACGGCGACCAGGGCCAGCCTGTTCTCGGCGAAGACCTCCGCGCCGCGCCGGAGCATCGAGCGGGGCCGCCCGGCCGGCTCCCCGCCCGGGGCGGAGGCGGGCCGACCTTCCGTCGAATCGTGTGTCAGGGCCATCAGGTGAGCCTCACTCGTGGGTCCAGCACGGCGTAGCCGACGTCGGCCAGCAGCGAGCCGACCACGGTGGTCACCGCGGTGAGCAGGGTGGCCGCCAAGGTGATGCCGTAGTCGTTCTGCAGCGCGGCACGGGTGGTCAGCAGGCCGATGCCCTGGATGTTGAAGACGTACTCGACGATCAGCGCGCCGCCGACCAGCGCGGGCAGCGAGAGGCCGACCAGGGTGACCATCGGGATCAGGGCGTTGCGCAGCACGTGGCCGTACAGGGTGCGGCGCCGGGAGGCGCCCTTGGCCTGGGCGGACCGTACGTAGTCCTGGGTGATCTGGTCCAGCACCCCGGAGCGCATGTACCGGCTGTAGCCGGCCACGGTGGTGACGGTCAGGGTCAGGACGGGCAGGCAGACGGCCCCGGGGTGGGTCAGCGCGTCACCGAAGGTGGCCACCTGGTTCTGCACCGAGACCCAGTGCAGGTCGTCCTCGAACCACTGCTGGATCAGGAAGCCGATGAAGAACGTCGGCACGCCGTAGGCGACGAAGGAGAACACCGTGAAGGCGTGGTCCAGCACGCTGTTGCGGCGGGTCGCCTGGAGCAGGCCCGCCGGCACCGCGATCAGCAGCGCGAGCAGCAGCGAGGCGCCGACGATGTAGGCGGAGGCGCCGAGGGCGTTGAACAGCAGGTCGGAGATCGGGCGCTGCTGGATGTAGTCGAAGCCCAGGTTGCCGTGCAGCAGGCCGTCCAGCCAGGTCCAGTACTGCACGTAGACGGGGCGGTCCAGACCCATCTGCTGGGTCAGGTGGGCGATGTTGGCCGGGGTGGCGTGGGAGCCGAGGATCGCCCGGACCGGGCCGCCCGGCATGAGCTGCATCAGGCCGAAGGAGATGACGGTGACCATCAGCACCGTCAGGAGGGCCTGGAACAGCCGTCGGATCAGGTAGGCCGTCACCGCCGCCCCCCGAGGGGAGCGGCGGCGACGCCGTTACGGATGGCCGTCATTTCGTGTAGTACCAGTACTCCGGCTCGTAGCCCTGGAAGGGGTCACCGGCGTCGAGGTGCAGCTTCTTGGTGACCTCGCTGATCGCGAGCGTGTTGGGGGTGTAGATGACCGGCTGGACGCCCGCGATGTAGTCCTCGTAGGCGTACAGGTCGTTGACGTCGCTGCCGGTCGTGGTCTTGACGATCAGCTGGTCCAGCTTCGGGTCGGAGAAGCTCCAGACGTTCGGCCCGGCTCCGGTGGCGAACAGCGCGTCGCCGGTCGGGTAGTAGTCGGGGGCGTAGACCCAGCCGCCGTAGAGCAGGCCCTGCCACTGGCAGCCGGCCGGCTGCGCGTCGCTGCAGGCCACGCCCTCGTTGCCGATGGTGTTCTGGGTCTGGCTGACCATGGTGATGCCGATGCCCGCCTTGGCCGCGTCCGAGCGCATGTCCGCCGCCATGGTGTCCAGCGCGGCCTGGCCGGAGGGGTAGTCGAGCGTGAACGCGGCCTTGGTGCCCGCCGCGATGCCGGCGCCGCACTGGTTCGGGCCGGTGCCCGGGTCGGTGCAGGTGGCCGGGACGCTGTCGGTGTTCCAGCCGTGGCTGCTCAGCAGCTGTTTGGCGGCCGCCGGGTCGTAGGTGGCGCGCTCGGACTGGCTCTTGGGGGAGAGCGGGTTGCCCGCCGGGAGGCTGGGCACGGCGCCGGTGCTCGGGTAGCCCCAGCCCTTCCAGATGCCGTTGATGATGCCCTGCTGGTCCACGGTGTCCTGGACGGCCTTGGTGAAGTAGGGCTGCTTGAACAGCGGCCCTACGGCCGGGTTGGCGAAGTTGATCTGGTAGTACGAGATCTCGTCCAGGTAGGTCGGGGCCGGGATGTAGTAGCCCGCGCTGCTCAACGGGTTGCCCGCGTCCGGGTTCTTGGCGTTGAAGGTCGGGGAGTTCTCGGCCGGCAGGTAGCCGACGTCGATGGCGTTGGCGCCGCCGCTGCCGGCCTTCAGGTCCGCGTACTCGGTGGTGGCCGAGGTGTAGGGGACGAAGTCCACCTCGTCGAGGTGCGGATTCTGCGGGCCCGAGTAGGCGGTGTTCGGCACGATCCCGTACGCGCCGGAGGTGCCGTTGTAGTTCTTGAGCTTCCACGGGCCGTCGACCACCGACCACAGCGGGCTGCCCGCGAAGTCGCCGCCCTTGGTCGACTGCGCGCTGAGGTAGGCGTAGTCGGCCGCGCAGTCCTTCGCGGCGGCGTCCGAACCGAACGCGTCGCTCGCGCAACTGCCCTTCTGCCCCTGGCCGGTGAGGTCCCAGGCGAGCGGCATCGGGGTGATCTGGCTGAGCTCGTCGTCGGTGAACCAGGTCTGGTTGACCGGGGTGTTGAGGGTCAGCGTCAGGGTCTGGCCCGAGGCGGTCGCCGAAGCCACGTTGTCCGGGAAGTACTTGGCGCCGATCGCCGGGTTCGGCGGGGTGTAGTAGCCGCTGTTCGACGACTCGGCCTTGGCCATGTTGATCCAGAACAGTACGTCCTGGGCGTTGACGTCCTCACCGTTGGACCACTTCCACGGCTTGACCTGGACGGTGACGGTCGTGCCGTCCGCGCTCCAGGTGGGCGCCTCGCCGAGGGACACCTCCGGGTCGAGGGTGACCTTGTCGTTCAGGCCCCAGTAGTACAGGGGGCGGTAGAACAGCTCCTGGAACTGGCTGGTGTTCACCGTGCTGACCTGGGCCGGGGAGTCGAACGGCCAGATGGCGTCCGGGAAGGTGGACGGCGCCTCGGCGACCCGCACCACACCCCCCTGCACCGCCGCTCCGGCCGGCCCCGGGTTGCCGCTGCCGCCGCCCCCACCACCGCCACTACAGGCCGCGGCGGTTGCCACCACCGTGACCAGCGCCACCACCTGCGCGAATCTGCGCGCTCCTGCGGACTTCGTCATCCTTGACTTGCCCCTCTCCCCCACGTGAACACCACGAGTTCTTTCCTTGCGCGACCTGACGGTTCGCCGACGCGGGCATGGCGATTCCGTGGCCGGGCAAGGTGAGCGGCTTTCCCGACGGCGGGAAGGCACCGGCGTCCGCGGGCTTCAGCCGCTTGCTGCGTGCTGGCCCTGCCCCGTTCGGTGCTATTAGTTAGACCGATTTTTCGAACAGAGAGAAGCCTTGGGGACGACTCGTGTTCGTCAAGTTTCCATCAAGGAAAGGATCTTGACGCTGCGTCGCATGGTTCCGGCGGAGGGACCGGCCAGAGCTCTTACCTGCCTTTGTCGTCGCTCTGCCGAACCGCTGACCGGCACCCGGCAGGGTCGTGCCCACACCGACCAGGACGTACGGAGGGCACCACGATGACGACGAACACGGGAGCGAGCATGGCGACGGGCATGGCGACGGAGACGACCGGCGCGACCGCGAGCCGGGCGAAGGAGCCGGCCCGCCGGAGCGGGCTGGCCGCCGCCGCGCTGGCGGTGCTGGCCGCGGTGCTGCCGGTCACCACCGCCTCGCCCGCGCAGGCCGCCCCCACCGGGGCGGCGGGCCGGCCCGCGTGGTGCCCGACCGTCCCCGGGCACCAGGTCGACTGCACGACCATGCGCCGCCCGCTGGTGGCGGACGAGCCGCGCCTGGGCGGCATCGGCGTGAGCTACGCGGTGGTGCGCCACAGCCGCCCCGGCCCGGCCCGGGGCACCATCGCGCTCAACCCCGGCGGCCCCGGCGAGACCCTCATCGACCGCGCCGACCAGGTGGCCGGGGCACTGCAGGGGGTGCTGGACGACTACGACCTGCTCCTGCTGGACCCGCGCGGCACCGGCCGCTCCGGCCGGCTCCCCTGCGACGTCACCGAGGCCGACTACCGCTTCGCCCCGCGCCCCGCCCAGCGCGAGCTCGTCGCCGACTGCGCCGGGGAACTCGGCCCGCGCGCCCGCGGCTACACCAGCGCCGCCACCGCCGACGACCTCGATGCCGCCCGCGCGCGGTTGGGAGCCCCGAAGCTGGTCCTGTACGGCCTGTCGTACGGCACCTACCTGATGCCGGTCTACGCCGACCGCCACCCCCAGCGGGTCGAGTCGATGGTGCTGTCCGGCGCCTACCCGCTCGCCTTCGACTCCCTGGCCCGGCCCGGCGCCCAGCAGGTCTCCCTGACGCTGCGCCGGATCTGCGAGCGCAGCGGGGCCTGCGACCCGGAAGGCGCCGTCCGCGACCTCGCCACCGCCGCCGAGCGGCTGCGCACCCGCCCGCTGGTGCTGACCGCCGCCCTCGGCGGCAGGCCGCGCACCGTGGTCTTCAGCGAGGACAAGCTCGCCGACCTGATGTACGAGCCCGCCACCCGGGGCATCGGCCTGCACCCCGAGGAGCCCGGTCTGCTCGGCGCGCTGCCGGCCGCCCTGCACGCCCTCGCCACGGGCGACGACGCACCGCTGACCGCCCTGGTGCGCGCCGAGGTCGAGCACACCGGCACCGAGGACCAGGCCTCCTTCCTGGCCGTCACCTGCAACGACTACGCCCGCGCCTGGGACCCGGCCGCCCCGCTCGCCGAGCGCCGCCGCCAGTACCGGGCCGCGCTGGCCGCCGCCGACCCGGCCGACTTCGGTGCCTTCAGCGTCAAGGGCTGGACCGAGGGGCAGACCGACGGCGGCGACAACTGCCTGTCCTGGCCGCGCCGCGGCACCGCCGACCCGCAGCCGACCGACCTGAAGAACGTGCCCGACGTGCCCGTCCTGGTGCTCTCCGGAGACCTCGACACCAACACCCCCGAGGCCAACTCCCGTCTTTCCGCCGCCCAGTTCCGCCGCAGCGCCTTCGTCTCCGTGCCCAACAGCGGGCACATCCCGGAGATGGAGTCCACCGGCTGCGCGGTGGACATCTCCACCCACTTCATCCGCACCGGCGCGGTCGGCGACACCTCCTGCCTCGCACACATTCCGCCGGTCCCCGTCGTCCCGGTCCCCCGCTGACCTGCCGACCCCCTGACCGACCGCCCGACCTGCTAACCGACCGCCCCCGACCGGCATGACCACGCCCGCCACCAGCGAAGATGACACCATGACAGATCCCACCGCCGCCCGGCGCACCGTCCTGGTCGTCGAGGACGACCCCGGCGTCCGCAACACCCTCGACCACCTGCTGCGCTTCGAGGGCTACCGGGTACTCACCACCACCGACGGACAGGAGGCCCTGGAGCTCCTGGAGCACCGGCGCCCCGACCTCGCCGTGGTGGACGTGGTCATGCCCCGCCTCGACGGCCTCGCGCTGTGCCGGATGCTGCGCCGGCGCGGCGACCGCCTGCCCATCCTGGTCCTCACCGCCCGCCACCAGCTCGGCGACCGGGTCGCCGGGCTCGACGCCGGCGCCGACGACTACCTGGCCAAGCCCTTCGCCACCGAGGAACTCCTGGCCCGCATACGCGCCCTGCTCCGCCGCACCGAGCCGCTCGGCGGCGAGAGCGCCGAACTCGGCCTCGACGACCTCGCCCTGGACCCCGGCGCCCCCCCCGCCCCCCCCCGCCCGGGCCCGCCCCACCAGAGCACACACCCCGGTGAGAC
>NZ_JBHWIR010000259.1:0-7606 GCF_042731835.1 Kitasatospora sp. NPDC059817
CACCGCCACCGTCCGGAGCGCGGGCGCCGCCCTGACCGTCGCCGCCCTGGCCGCCCCGCTGCTGCTGGCCGGGGCCGGCGGCGCGGCCGCCGACCCGGACCCGGCGCGCAGGGGCGAGCGGCTCGCCGCGCGCCTGGTCGAGGCCGCCGACGCCGAGAGCGCCCACGACACCCTGGCCGCGCTCCAACGGATCGCCGACCGCAACGGCGGCACCCGGGTGGCCGGTTCGAAGGGGCACGACGAGTCCGCGCGCTACGTCTACGAGCAGGCCCGCCGGGCCGGGTTGAAGGTGTCCCGGCAGGAGTTCGAGTACACCTTCTTCGAGGCCCGCTCGGAGCGGCTGCAGGTGCTGTCCCCGCAGGCCGAGAGCATCCCGCTGATCGCCATGACGTACTCGCCCGGCGGCCCGGACGCGGGCCTGAACGCCGACCTGGCGGTCGTCCCGGTCAGCGCCGCGACCGGCTGCGCGCCCACCGACTACCCGGTCGGCGCGTTCACCGGTCGGATCGCGCTGATCCAGCGCGGCGGCTGCGGCTTCGCCGTCAAGCAGGCCGCGGCCGCGACGGCCGGCGCGGTGGGCGCGATCATCTACAACAACACCGACGGCGACCTCAACGGCACCCTCGGGGACCCTGCGGCCGGCAGGATCCCCGTCGGCGGGATCACCCGGGCCGCCGGGGAGGCGCTGGCCGCGAAGGCCGCCGCCGGCCAGGTGCGGCTGAACCTCGACATCCGCACCTTCATGGAGCCGCGCAAGACCTGGAACGTCATCGCCGAGACCAGGGGCGGCGACCCGGCCGACACCGTGATGGTCGGGGCGCACCTGGACTCCGTCCCGGCCGGGCCCGGCATCAACGACAACGGCTCCGGGGCGGCGGGCATCCTGGAGGTCGCGCGCAACCTGACCGTCCACCCGGTGAAGAACAAGGTCAGGTTCGCCTGGTGGTCCGCCGAGGAGTTCGGCCTCAAGGGCTCGGAGGCGTACGTGAAGTCGCTCTCCGAGGCGGACCGGAAGAAGATCAGGCTCTACCTCAACTTCGACATGATCGCCTCTCCCAACTACGCGCAGTTCGTCTACGACGGCTCGGGCAGCACCGGCGGCGGCGCCGGCCCCGAGGGTTCGGCGCAGATCGAGCGGGACCTCACCGGCTACCTGGACGGCCGGGGCCTGCCGCACGAGCCGACCGCCTTCAACGGCCGCTCCGACTACGGCCCGTTCATCGACGCGGGCATCCCGGCCGGCGGCACCGACACCGGCGCCGAGGTGGTCAAGTCGCCGGCGCAGGAGGAGCGTTACGGCGGCACGGCGGGCGTGGCCTTCGACGCCTGCTACCACAAGGCCTGCGACGGCTTGAAGAACATCGACATGGACGCCTTCGACGTCAACATCGATGTGATCGCCCACGCCGTCGGCACCTACGCCTGGGACCTCTCCTCACTGAACCGGCCCGTGCCGCCGCAGCACCCCGCCGGCCAGGCGGGTGGCGGCGGCGGTATGAGCGGGGGCCACGCCCACGAGGTGACGGCCTGACGCCCGGGTGGGCCCGCTGCCGTCCTCGGGCGGCGGGCCCACCCGCCCCACCCGCCGGCTCCGCCGCGCTCGTCCGCCATTCGGCCCCTCCTCCCGCTCGCACCCCCGGACCTCACCCCGGACCTCAGCCCGGGCCTCGCCCCTGCCCGGCGAGGTTGCGAGCACCGTAGCCGAGGGCACTGACAATTCGGCCCCGGGCCGGGTACGGTGCCGCGCGGAGCGCATCCGCCGAGACCCGGTGGGTGCGTCGAACCCGGTCCTGACACCATGGGACCGAGATCACGAGACCGTGACACCCTCGGAGGAGTCAGCAACATGAGCACGCACTACGACGTCGTCGTCCTCGGCGCCGGCCCCGGCGGCTACACCGCCGCCGTCCGCTCCGCTCAGCTCGGCCTGAAGACCGCCGTCATCGAGGCCAAGTACTGGGGCGGCGTCTGCCTGAACGTCGGCTGCATCCCCTCCAAGGCCCTGCTGCGCAACGCCGAGCTCGCCCACATCTTCACCAAGGAGGCCAAGACCTTCGGCATCAAGGTCGAGGGCCAGGTGACCTTCGACTTCGGCGAGGCCTTCCGCCGCAGCCGGTCGGTGGCCGACGGCCGGGTCAAGGGCGTCCACTACCTGATGAAGAAGAACGGCATCACCGAGTACGACGGCTGGGGCACCTTCGTCGACGACCACACCCTCCAGGTCGCGCTCAGCGGCGGCGGCTTCGACGTCGTCACCTTCGACCACTGCGTCATCGCCGCCGGTGCCACCACCCGGCTGCTGCCCGGCACCAGCCTGAGCGACCGGGTGGTCACCTACGAGGAGCAGATCCTCACCGAGCAGCTGCCGGAGAGCATCATCATCGCGGGCGCCGGCGCGATCGGCGTCGAGTTCGCGTACGTGCTGCACAACTACGGCGTGAAGGTCACCATCGTCGAGTTCCTGGACCGCGTGGTGCCGCTGGAGGACGTCGAGGTCTCCACCGAACTGGCCAAGCAGTACCGCAAGCTCGGCATCGAGGTGCTCACCTCCACCCGGGTCGAGTCGATCGACGACAGCGACCCGAACGCCAAGGTCAAGGTCACCGTCACCAGGGACGGCCGGCAGCAGGTGCTGGAGGCCGACAAGGTGCTCCAGGCGATCGGCTTCGCGCCGCGTGTCAACGGCTACGGCCTGGAGAACGCCGGCGTCAAGCTGACCGACCGCGGCGCCATCGCGGTGGACGGCCGCGGCCGCACCAGCGCCGGGCACATCTTCGCGATCGGCGACGTGACGGCCAAGCTGATGCTCGCGCACGCCGCCGAGACGATGGCCGTGATCGCCGCCGAGACCATCGGCGGGGCGGAGACCATGGAGGTCGACTTCGCCATGATCCCGCGCGCCACCTACTGCCAGCCGCAGATCGCCTCCTTCGGCTACACCGAGGCGCAGGCCCGCGAGCTGGGCCACGACGTCAAGGTCGCCAAGTTCCCGTTCACCGCCAACGGCAAGGCGCACGGCCTCGGCCACCCGATCGGCTTCGTCAAGGTCATCAGCGACGCCAAGTACGGCGAGCTGCTCGGCGCCCACCTGATCGGCCCCGAGGTCACCGAGCTGCTGCCCGAGCTGACCCTGGCCCAGCAGTGGGACCTCACCGTCCACGAGGTCGCCCGCAACGTGCACGCCCACCCCACCCTCGGCGAGGCGGTCAAGGAGGCCATCCACGGCCTCGCCGGCCACATGATCAACATGTGACGCGCACCGCATGACGGCTGGGCCCGCCCGAACACCCGGGCGGGCCCTGCCGCGTTCCGGCGGCCCCGGCCCCCGCCCCGGCCCCCGCGCCGCCGGGCGCCCCGACGCCCGGCCCGCCCACCGCTGGACCCTCACCCGCAGCGAACCGCTCACCCTCACCGACCCCGGCTTCGAACAGGGCACGGACGGCTGGACGTTCACCGAGCACACCGGCATCGCCACCAACAACCCGCACGGCGGCACCCGCCTCGCCTACCTCGACGCCGGCTCCGGCCACCGGATCGCCCAGCAGGTCACCGCCGTCACCGCCGGCAGCTACGACCTGTCCGCCTGGATCGCCACCGGCGGCGCCGGCGGCACCTTCTCGGTCAGCGTCAACGGCACCGTGGTCCGCTCGCTGACCCTGCCCGAGCAGCCCGTCTACGCGAAGTACACCCTGCCCCGGGTGCACGTCGCGGCCGGCGACCGGCTCACCCTCGGCATCGGCTCCTCCCCCACCGGTTGGGTCAACGCGGACGACGCCGCCGTCGCCCCGTCCGCCCCCAGCGACCCGAGGATCAGTTCCTCGGACCCCGAGGTCGTCGCCCTGTTCGACTGGGCCAAGACCAAGGCCAACAGCTGGGTGCAGCAGGCCGGCACCACCGGCGTGCTCAACCAGGACGAGAACAACCCCGGCGGCACCGGCACCACCACCTACGACACCACCTACTGGGCCGGCTACCCGTTCCGCTCCGACTTCTACAGCCGCGACTTCGCCCACCAGCTGGTCGGCGCCCACCTGCTCGGCCTGGACGCCGAGAACAAGACCATGCTGCGCGGGTTCGCCGCCTCCGCCACCGAGACCAACAAGCTCTACCCGGTCTGGGCGCTCAACTTCGACGCCAGGACGTACGGCAGCATCGACTACCGGAGCCCCGACCGCTTCGTGCGCGAGCTGCCCGCGCCGTTCGAGCTGGTCGAGAAGGCCGGCGAGGCCTACCGGTGGACCGGGGACCGCGACTACGCCGACGACCCCGCGCTGAGCGGCTACGTCCGCAACACCCTCGGCCCCTTCATCGCCCAGCACCCCGGCCCGGTCGACAACGGCGGCCTGCCCATCCCGCAGGCCACCAGCCGCAGCATCTTCGCCGGCACCGCGAGCTACGCCGAGAACGCCACCAGCACCTACGCCGAGGCCGGCGACGCGATCGGCGCCCAGTACCAGGCGTACCTCGCCGCCGCGACCCTGGCCACCGCCCAGGGCGACACCGCCGCCGCCACCGGCTACCGGCAGGCCGCCACCGCGCTGCGCGACTACGTCAACACCACCTGGAGCGTGGACCGGCAGCAGCCCGGCGAGGTCGTGCACGGCTACGACACCACCGGCAAGCCGGTGACCGGCTGGGGCTACGAGTCCAGCGTGCTGATGCCGGTCAAGCAGCTGCTCGACCCCGGCCCGCGCCGGGACGCCCTCCTCGCCGCCATCGACGCCGCCGACTCCGGCCCGCAGCGCTCGACCAACCTGGAGGCCTACACCTACCTGCCCGACGCCTTCTTCGCCAACCATGACGGCGACACCGCCTGGAAGTGGATGCGGCAGATCTACCAGGGCGTCGACCAGCTCCACGCCACCGGACGGCTGCTCAACGGCGACTACCCCGAGGTCCCGTTCACGCTGCTGAGCCAGACCGTGCAGGGCCTGCTCGGCGTCGAGCCCGACGCCGCCGCGCACACCCTCGTGACCGCCTCCCGGCTGCCCGCCTCGATGGGCTGGCTGGAGGTCGCCGACATCCCGGTCGGCGCGGGCTCGGTCACCGTCCGGCACGACGGCCACCGCAGCAGCACCGTCACCAACACCGGCCGTACGCCGCTCACCTGGGAGGCCCGCTTCGCCGGCCCGCACGGCGGGATCACCGTCGACGGCAAGGCCCGGCCCACCCGCACCAGGACCGTCGACGGCGTGAGCTACACCTACGCCACCGTCACCGTCGCCCCCGGCCGCACCGCGAGCGCCGCCGTCACGGACTGACCCCCCCCCAGCGCACCACCCTTCCGGCCGACCGGCCCCCAATCGGTCGGCCGCACACCCCGCTCCACCCGACGCACCGTCACCACCCCCACACCCTCAGGAGCGCGCATGCGCCACATCCCCCACCGCCTCGCGGCACCCGTGCTCGCGCTGGCCCTCGCCGCCACCGGCCTCGGCGCCCTCACGCTCGGCACGGCCGCCCCCGCCGCCGCCCTGGGCAACGGCAACGCCCTCACCCCGCCCATGGGGTGGAACTCCTGGAACTCCCTCGGCACCGAGGTCACCGAGGACCAGGTCGTCCAGACCATCGACTTCATGGCCGCCAACGGCCTGGTGGCGGCCGGCTACGACACCGTCACCATCGACGACGGCTGGTCGCTCTGGCACCGCGACGGCCAGACCACCGACCTGGTCCGCAACGCCGACGGCGGCCTCCAGCTCCAGGACGCCGCCGGGAACCCCGTCAGCGGCACCGACGGCACCGGCAACGACCCCACCACCGGCCACCTCCTCCCCCGCCCGGACCACTTCCCCGCGCAGACCGTCAACGGGCGGACCGTCAACGGCATCGAGTACCTCGCCCAGTACGCGCACGGCAAGGGCATGAAGTTCGGGCTCTACGCCACCGACACCTACCTCACCTGCCAGATGCACCCCGGCAGCCTCGGCCACGAGAGCACCGACGCGAGCGACTTCGTCTCCTGGGGAGTCGACTACGTCAAGTACGACGACTGCCCCTACGGCCCGCAGATCACCGGCCCGGACGGCCACAACTACTTCACCCAGGGCGAGGGAAAGGAACTCACCCGCTCGATCTACGCCCGCGTCCAGACCTTCCAGCGCGCCCTCGACGCCGCCTCCGCCACGCAGGGCCGGCCCAAGGTCACCCTCAGCGTCTCCGCCCAGCCCGCCCACACCGGCGTCCCGTACCTGCTCGCGGCCGACGACCCGGCGCGCACCGACCCGGTCGTGCAGGCCGCCGGCACCGCGCCGTTCCAGGCGCCCGGCTACGCGCCGACCGGCGTCTGGTGCGGCCAGGTCGCCAACCTCTGCCGGATCGGCGGCGACCGCGACAGCGAGCTCGACGGGGTGCTCTGGAACGGGCAGTTGCAGACCGCGCTGCAGTACCCCGGCAACGTGCGCCCGGGCAGCTGGAACGACCTCGACATGATGTTCACCGGCTGGCAGGACGTCTACGGCGCCTGGGGCACCACCGACACCTGCACCTGCCACAAGCCGTTCACCGACGACGAGTCCCGCACCGAGACCTCCGTCCTCGCGATGCTCGCCGCCCCGCTGGTCTCCGGCGCCGACCTGCGCACCGCCGCACAGTCCCAGCACAGCGCGGACGGCCACACCTGGTCCACCGGGATCGACGCCGCTAGCCTGGCGGTCCTGAAGAACCGCGACGTCATAGCGATCGACCAGGACGCCCTGGCCAAGCCCGCCACCCTGGTCGGCGCCAAGCCCGCGAACGCCACCGCGCCGGTCGTCCTCCAGCGGCGGCTGGCGAACGGCGACACCGCCGTGCTGCTCGTCAACCAGGACCCGGCCGCGAGCCGCACGGTGAGCACCAGCCTCGGCGAGCTCGGCCTCACCGGGCCCGGCTACACCGCCAAGGAGCTGTGGACGGGCGCGAGTTCGACCGTCACCGGCACGCTCGGCGCCTCGGTGGCCCCGCACGGCGTGGCGCTGTACCGGCTCAGCGCCCGGCCGGCCACCGGGCCGGCCGCGGTGGTCGACGACGGCCGCTACCACGCGATCGGCGCCGGCGGCGGTGGCGGCCTGGTCCTGGAAGTGGCGGGGACCTGCAGCTCGCCGCTCGGCGCCGTCGCCGACGTCAACACCTGGTGGCCCACGCACACCTCCGAGCAGTGGACCTTCACCAGCAACCCGGACGGCACCGTGCGGATCGCCGACAACTGCGCCACCGCCACCCACGCGCACACCGTGCTCGCCGCCGGCACCGACCCCGGCAACAGCGCCTACCTGCTCGGCTACTCGCCCGGCAACCGCTGGCAGGAGTGGCGGGTCACCCAGGACGGCGCCACCGGCAAGCTCACCATCACCAACGTCGCCACCGGCCTGGTCCTCAACGCCCGCACCGGCACGGCGGGTTCGACCGTGACCACGGACGCGGCCGACGGCGCCGCCCCCGGACAGGGCTGGGGCGTCGTGTCCTGACCTCGCCGGCGCCGGCGCCCGCGCCCTGATCACGCCTCCTGACCGCGTCTCTTGATCACGCTCCCGGGCGCTCCTCCACCACGACGCCGACGCCCGGCCAGTGGCGTACCAGGTCGGCGAAGACGCGCTCGGCGTCGATCGCCGCCTCGGGCGGGCGGACG
>NZ_JBHWIR010000260.1:0-6308 GCF_042731835.1 Kitasatospora sp. NPDC059817
GCGGTGCAGTACCACTGGGCGTAGCAGTAGTAGCCCTGGTACTTCACGAACGCGGCCGTCGAGGCGGCCGGGTCGCCGGTGAGGAGGTGGGTCTCCCGGACGGTGGCTCCGCCGGCGACCTCGATGTCGCTGCCGTTCGCGGAGCGGAGCTTGAACAGGCCGTTGTGCTTCGGCCCGCCGGGGGCCCCCTCACTGCCGTTGTCGGCGATCGGGACGAGCCGCCACTTCTGCTCGTTGCGTCCGTTGCACGCGAGCGAGGCGATGTCCTGCCGGGAGGCGGTGGCGGTCAGGCACCTGCCGCCGCCGGAGACGGTGTACAGGCCGCCGCCCGCGTCCTGGATCCGCCAGTACTGGTTGGGGTTCTGGTCGTTCAGCTCCACGAGGTGCGCGCGGGACTGGTCGGGGTTGTTGTCGATCATCATGGGCTTCCCGGTCTGGCTGTCGCCGTACTCGAACATCCAGCCCTTGTCGCCCTTGTCGTACATCCGCCACAGCCGGCCGCCGTCGGGCCGGTAGACCTGGCCCTGCTTCCAGTCCGGGGCCTGGCAGGAGCTGCCGGCCGCGGGGGCGGGCGGGGCCACCGTCCGCACGTCGCGGCGCTGGTCCCCGGTCGAGCCGTACTCCCGTCCGCCGATCCTGAACGTCACGTTGGACGGCCCGGTGACCGGCAGGTAGTACTTCAGGTCGATGTCCCGGGACTTGCCCGGCGCCAGGTCCTCGCAGTAGCCGAGGGTGAGGGTGAGCCGGTGGAAGTCCCCCTTGAGGCCGCCGGTGTTGGGGCCGGTGTGGCCGGGCACGAGGCCCTTCATCTCCTTGTAGTCGTTGTCCTTGACGATCGGCGGCATCGAGGTGGGCAGGTCGAGGGCGATCTCGGTGCCCTGGGCGAGGGTGACGCCGGAGTTGTTGGTGATCCGCAGCTTCGGCTGGACGGGGTAGAAGTCGTTCTCCCCGGTGGGGAAGTCCACCAGTTCGGCCTTCACGTCGATCACCTCGGCCGGCTGCGGCCGGCCGCCCGCCTTGGTGCTGCCGGCGGCGCCGGCGCCCTTGAAGGCGTTGTCGAGGCGGGTGGTCAGGTCGTAGCCCATGCCCCATTCCCCGCCCTGGCGCTGGGCGTAGTCGCCGGCGAGCTCCCAGATCATCGCGCCGCCGATGCCCTTGTCGACGATGTAGCGGGCCTTGGCGTCGATCGACTTCTCGTTCTCGGTGGAGAGGAACACCTTCTTGGCGTCGTTCCACAGCCAGGGCGACTGGAGCGCGTCCGAGTACTTCGGCGCGTAGGTGCCCGTCAGCTGCCCGGTCGGCAGGCCGGTGTCGACGCCGTAGGACCTCAGGTAGCCGGGGGTGCGGCCGTCCTGGAGGTTCTTGGTGTGCCACAGCGGGTTCGACCCGGCGCCGACCTCCCGGTCGTTCTCCAGGTCGTGCCAGAGGTTGTCGATGCCGACCGCGCCCCGCCCGCAGGACTGCGCGTTGGCGGGCCCGCGGCCGCCGGTGCCCAGCGGGCACTGCGCCTGGTCCGCCATCGCGGCCGTGCCCCAGAGCCCGTCGGTGCCGCCCTGGACGTCGCGCCAGCCGCGGGAGTAGTACGGGACGCCGAGGTTGATCCGGCCCGCCGGCAGGGCGCCGCGGTAGTAGTGGTAGGCCCAGTCGGTGTTGAAGTAGCCCTCCTTCTGGAAGTCCTTCGTGTTGGGTGCCTGGTCGTTGTAGATCCCGGCGTCGGCCAGTTCGTTGTCCTTCCCGTCGTCGTAGAGCGGGGCCTGCGGGCCGACGAACTTGTTCCAGGAGCCGTGCAGGTCGTAGGTCATGACGTTGACGTAGTCCTGGTACTGCAGCACCTGCCCGGCGTCCAGCCCGCGCACGAGGTAGCCGGAGGAGGAGCCGGCCGACGTCAACAGGTAGTAGCGGCCCTTGGCCGTGCCGGACTGGTCCAGCTTGGTCCGCAGGGTCTTCATCAGCGCGTTGTAGCCCTGCTGGAGGCCCTTGCGGCGCGGGTTGGAGACGTCCCAGTCCAGCGGATTGCCGGTGTTGGGCAGCGCCGTCGGGTACTCGTAGTCGATGTCGACGCCGTTGAACCCGTACTGGTCCAGGAAGGCGCTGACGGAGTCGGCGAACGCGTCGATGCCCGGCTGGTTCACCGAGCCGTCGGCGTTGGTGGTCATCGCGTAGAAGTTCCGGGTGCCCGCCCAGCCGCCGACCGAGATCAGCGTCTTCACCGCCGGGTGCTGCTTCTTGTACGTGTTCAGCAGGTTGAAGTGCCCCTTGTACGGGAGGGACGGATCCATGGCGTTCTTCTCGCCCGGCCAGCTCAGGCCGGTCGCCGGGTTGGCCGGGTCGTTCGGGTCGCCGATGCTGATCCGGTTGTCCTTGACGTCGGCGAACGCGTAGTTGACGTGCGTCACCTTCGACCAGGGGATGTTCGACGCCAGGTACTTCGGGTCGCCGTTCACGCCCGCGCGCCACCCGGTGAAGTAGCCCACCACACGCCGGGTCCGGTCGTTGCCGACCCACTCCCGGCCCGCGCCGTCGTACACGTCGCAGTACCGCGCCGCCACGCCCGGAGTGGGCGTCATGCCCTCGGGACGGCAGTCCCCCGAGGCGGCCGGCTTGGTGCCGCGCCCGTCCGGGGAGGCGTCGAACGGGTCGCCCGCGTCACCGCCGTCGGGCTGGCCCACCGGGCGGGCGGACAGCTGCCACTTCTGGGCGTCGGACCGGTTGCAGTCGTAGATCTGCAGCGGCCGGCCGGTGTCCGAGCCGGGGACGTCCAGGCACTTGCCCGAGTTCGGGTTCCGCAGCTCCTGGCGCGCCGAGTAGATCCACTTCTGGGCGGCGGACCCGTTGCACGCGTACAGCTGGACGGCCGTCCCGTTGTCGGCGCGCCCGGCGTCGACGTCCAGGCACTTGGCCAGGGCCTGCAGCGTGCCGTCGGCCGCGACCGTCCACGCCTGGCCGTCGGAGCCGGCGCAGTCCGCGAGCCGGATCGGGGTCCGGTCGTCCCGGCTGCCACCGCGCGGCTCGACGCACTTGCCGCCCAACCCGCGGATCGTACCCACCTGCGTGCCCGTCCCGGTCTCCCGGAACTTCCACCGCTGGGCCTGGTTGTTCGCGTCACAGGCCGTCACCGCGAGCGCGGCGCCCGCGGCGCCGGCGGTCAGACAGCCGCCGTCGGCACCGCTGACCAGGGTGTACCAGCCGGTGCCGGTGCCCTTCGGCTGCCACACCTGGTTGGCGTTGCCCTCCTGGGCCTGGATGAGGTGGGTGGTGTGCGGCCCCGGATCGTGGTCGACGACCATGTCGGGCTTCGCCGACGCGGCGATGCGCCAGTTCCCGCCGCCGAGCGAGCGCATCACCCACCGCTGGGCGCCGGAGCCGTTGGGCTCGTACGCCTGGACGCTCGTACCGGCGGCGGTGCTGCTGCCGCTGAGGTCCACGGCCATGCCGGTGGCCGAGCGCAGCTCCACCTGCTGGCCTTCACGCGGATCCGTGCCGGAGGCCGGGTCGCGGGGGGTGATGATTACGTCGCCGGGGTACTCGATGTTCCAGTACTGGGTCTCCTGGACACCCTTGGCGCAGAAGTCGTTGCTGACCCAGTTGAGGTCCCTGGAGCGGTTCCCCGGGTCCTGTGTGAGACACCTGCTGTTCTCGCCGATGGACAGTGCGACCCGGCCGTCGGCCGCCTTCGACACGTACCAGCCGGTCTCCTTGGGGCCGATGTTGGTCCAGTTGTTGTAGCGGTCCAGGTAGCGCCCGTCGTGCTGCACCGACTGCAACGAGATCTGCGAACCCACGTTGTGGAGCAGCCACCGCTGGCTGGCCTTCCCGCTGTCCGGGCGGGTGACGAGGTAGTCGTCGAACTTGTCGGTCTCGGTGTCCAGCACCTCCCCCGTCCGGGCGTTGCGCAGTCGGACGATGCCCTCACGCACCGCAGAGGTGTCCGGAGTGACCTTCATACCGTCGTTCGAACCGGCACAGTTGAAGATGTACCGATCGGAGCCGGACGCCGCCTTGCCGAACTCGGTCAGGCAGCGCGACAGTGCCTGCTGCCCGAACGCGTTGGGATGGATGGCCTCCTGGACGTCGCCCTGCTTCGCCGTCGCCCACTTCTCCCAGCCCGGAAGGTAGGGGACCCAGCGCACCCACTCGGCCTTGTCCGTCGGCAGTGGGGCGCCGTTGCTGTTCGCGCTCGTCGCCTGCTGCGCGGTGTTGGCGCACAGCTCGTGTCCGGCGAAGGCGTTCTGCACGTCCAGGAAGCGTGCCCCGGCCGTCCCGGCCGCCTGGCGCAGCATCTCGCTGATCCGGGGCACGACGGAGGTGTGGGCCCAGTCCGCGTCGACCTTGAGGAACGGGCACCCGCCCGTCACATAGCGGCTCCGGTCGCCCGTCCCGCCTTCCGAGGTCTGGCCCTCGCCGTAACGCAGTGCGTCCTTGCCGGGAAGCACGTTCGGGTAGGACTGGAGCACCAGCTCGTAGTTCGACTGTCGGGCCCGGAGCATCGTGGCTCGGACCGCGGTCAGCGTCTTGACGATCTCGGCCCGTACGGTGTTGAGCTTGCCCGCGAACTCGCCCTCCTTGGCCCGGGAGCAGGGCTGTTTCAGGGTGGCGTCGGCGACGAAGTAGGCCACCCCGCAGTTCGCAACGATGCCGCTGAAGTCCAGGTCGTTGCCGCCAATGGACACCACGACCAGGCGGATGTCGTAAACGGCGGCAAGGTCGGCCAGTTGCTCGACCTGTGGCTTCTGCCCCTTGAACCCGTCGGAGAGGATGTTCTTGGTCGTCGCCCCGGAGCAGGCGAGGTTGAAGCGTCGCTCCGGCGGCACGTCCGCGTACTCCGTCCCCTTGATCGGCGCCACGTCCGAGCGATCGCACCGGTTGCCGTTGAAGTCGTAGGACGTCGCGTCGTACACGCAGTCCTGCCCCGTCTGGCACCGCGACCGCCGGTCGGTCCCCCAGACGTCCCCCTCCTCCTTCGTGTTCGCGTTGCCCGCCCAGCGCCCGCCCTCGCCAGAGATGTAGCTGTCCCCCAGCGAGACGATCGCCTTGGGTTTGGACGGAGCGCAGTCCGCCGCAGACGTGGACCCGGCGGTGTCGGCACCGGCCTCGGAGGCCGGAGCCGACCTGGGTACGACCGGCGCCTGGGCGGGAGCGGGCGCGGGGACCGGAGGACCTGGTCGGTTGCAGACCTGACCCCGACCGCTCGGGTCGACGGCGAAGGAAACGGGGTAGTGGTCGGAGCTCTCCATATACGTGAGGCGGCGTGCCGCGTACTGATGGCCGGCTTGAAGCCCGTGGGCAACCATGTAGTCGTATTCCGACTCAGGGTTCGGTACCTTGTACGTCGGGAGTCCGGAGTCGATGATCTGAGTCCCGGGCCCGCCCAGCCCCAGCGGAAGTGTGTCGGGCTCCCGGTTGAAATCGCCCATCACTGTCCACGAGGCCGCCGGACCTGGGTACTTGTTCGCAACGGCCTGAACCAGGCCAGGGGCATCCGGGCCTCCTGGGGAGTCCGCGTGAATGTTGTAGAACCAAGCGTCATCGCGGCGGATACCGAACGCGGGGCGGGGATTGGCAACACCCCCCACCGCCGGAAGAACACCGACTGCGACTGCCTCCCGATCGCTGACCGTCACCAGCGCCCGGCCATTTCGAGGGGTTTCCAGGTAGTAGACGTAGTAGACACGGCCGTTCTGTGGGTGGGTCCACTGGTACGTGACGACGCGGAACGCGCCGTCTGCGTCGTCGTTCCACCCGGGCGTATCGGTGTCGAACCCCGGACGCACGAACTTCATGTCCGTCTGCACCATGCCGGGCGGCACGGTGTCGGGATGCTCCTGCAACGCGACCACGTGATACCGGTCCAGGAGGTGGGGCAGGTCGTCGGGGTTCGACCATTTCGCCGTGCCCCCGCGCATGTTCCAGGTCGCCACCGTGACATCTGTGATCGCGGCGGAGGCGGGAGGTGCGAACGTCGGGAGTGTCTGCGCGAGCACGGCGATCAGAGCGAGCACCAGGACGACAGCTACGCGCGCCGGGAAAGATCGCGTCATCGGCGACCTTTTTCCCAACTGTGAACGTATATGACGGTCAAGCATTCCGTTCCTCATATCTCACGGCGCCTCATCAGGAGACACCGGGTGTCGAGTGACGCTCGATCGAAGCAGTGGGCGGTATACGTCACGTCAACGCGGGGAGGAGCTCCGAGTAGGGCGCCCGCTCCCCACAGCAGCGGCCGGGCCGGCAGGTCGCGGCAGGCAGGCCCCGCCCCCGGGGCTCTAGTTGGTGTTGGTGGGGGTTGTTTGGGTTTTGGTTGGGGGTAG
>NZ_JBHWIR010000260.1:6318-7566 GCF_042731835.1 Kitasatospora sp. NPDC059817
GGCTTCGTCCAGCCGCGCCCCCCCCCCCCGGCATATATATTTTGAATTGGTCAGGTTTGTATGGATTTGGGTACGGTCTCGGTGGCAGATGGGGCAGTGACGGCGGGCGCCCCCTGCGTGACCGCGAGGGCCTGCAACAGGCCCACGGTCAGGGTGAGGACGAGTGCCGCGGCGACTCGACGCCAGATGGCCGGTCGACATCGTGGAATCCCGCTCGGGGGGTGACTGCCGCGCATTGACGTGTGTTCCAGGTCTTCCCTTCCGTTGACGGCACAGGGAAGTCGAGACTTTGCGAAGCAGGAATTGACACTTGATCAACGCTTGTGTTGACGCCGAAGGCCGTGTGCGAGCCCGGAGGGCCCGTGGGGTCGGCGCGGGCCTGGACACGCCCTCCGCCGTCTGGGACGCCGGGGTCAGCGGTGCGTTGATGCGCTGTCTACGCAGTCCTGCGGGCGTTCGGGCGCCTCGCCGCTGAAGGCGAGCGGGGGCGTTGTCCGGGTCGAACCACTCCCCCCGTCGAGCAGATCTCGGTGGGGCCGCTGTCCGGGGCGGCGTCCGTCGCTCGTCGGCGCGAGCGGCGCGAGCGGTGAACCGGCGGCCTGGTGACGTCCGGGTCCTGTCGTCAGTTACCGGGCGGCTGGGGCGGCGCGGATCTCAGCCCGTCCAGGGTGAGGTCGAGGAGGCGTTCGGCCTGCTCGCGCTGCTCGGGTTTGGCCGAGGTGAGGGCGATTCCGGCGAGGGCGGCGAACATGTCGGTCGGACGGATGTCGGAGCGGATCGTTCCGGCGGCGGCACCGGCCTCCATCAGGGAGTTGAGGGTGCCCTGAATCATCTCGTGACTGTCGGCGTAGGGGTTGCTGCCCGAGGCGACGACGGCTCGCAGGGCGTCGGCCATGCCGTATTTGGCGGTGGCGTAGTCGATGAAACGGCGAGTCCACACCCGCAGGGCCTCGGCGGGCGGCATCGTCGCCAGGAGGCCGGCGGCGGCCTCGCACAGCCGGGCCACTTCGTTGCGGTACGCCGCCTCGATCAGCGCCTCTCGGGTCGGGAAGTTGCGGTAGAGCGTGCCCGTTCCCACGCCCGCCTCCCTGGCGATCCGCTCGAAGTGCGCGTCGAGCCCCTCCTCGCTGAACACGCGCACCGCGGCGGCCAGGATCTTGTCCCGGTTGCGCTGCGCGTCGGCCCTCAGCGGGCGCCCTGCCTCTCGGGTCATCGGCGGCTCGTTCCCTCTCTCCGTTGCTCATTCTC
>NZ_JBHWIR010000261.1:0-7536 GCF_042731835.1 Kitasatospora sp. NPDC059817
AGGCCCCCGGCCCGGCGCGCCAACTCCACCCACGGAACCCGGAGGGCGCCCGGGGTGGTGCCGCCCGCGCCCCCGGTTGGCGCGGCGCCGGGGGCCGCGGGAGTCTTGAGGGGCGGCGTAACGGTCAGACGGCGACGGGCCGTTGCGCCTCGTACGCCTCGCGCAGCCGGGCCTGGGCCGCGGGGCCCGCCCCGAGGTGGTCGAGTCCGAGCAGGGCCGCGCCCAGGACGGGCGGCGCGACGACGACCCGCGGTTCGGCGAGCGGCGCGGCCTCGGCCAGACGGGCGGTCAGGTTGTCGATCAGCAGCGGCTGCCGGGAGGCGAGCACGCCGCCGCCGAGCACCAGCGGGGTCCGCGTGTCGAGCAGTTCCAGCCGCCGCAGGGCGACGACGGCGAGCCGGACGATCTCGTCGGCCTGGCGGTCGATCAGTCCCAGGGCGACCTCGTCGCCCTGCTCCGCGACGGCGAACAGCACCCGGACGATCTCGTGCAGCCGGCTGGTCGGCAGGTGCCCGAGGTGGACGGCCTCGGCGACGGCGCCGGCGCTGGGCAGGCCGAAGTGCTCGGCGATGGCGCGGGAGAGCCCGGTGGGGCCGCCGCGGCCGTCCTCGTGGCGGACGGCGTGCCACATGCTGGTGACGGCCAGGCCCCCGCCGCCGCCCCAGTCGCCGGTGAGCTCGCCGAGGGCGGGGAAGCGGGCGGTGCGGCCGTCGGGCAGCAGGCCCACGCAGTTGATGCCGGCGCCGCAGACGACGGCGACGCCGCGCGGGCCGTCGGTGCCGGCCCGCAGCAGGCCGAAGGTGTCGTTGACGACGGTGTTGCTGGTGCCCCAGGGGTGGGATTCCAGCGCGGCGCGCAGGGCCTCCTCCTCGACGGGCAGGTCGGCGTTGGCCAGGCAGGCGCTGACGTGGCTGGTGAGGACGCCGCTCCAGGCGGGGTGGCCGGCCGCGGCGGCGGCCTGTTCGACGAGCGGGGCGAGGCCGGCGACGGCGGCGGCGCCGCCGATCTTCTGGGGTGCGAAGCCGCCGCCGCGGGCGGTGCCGTGGACGGTGCCGTCGGCGCCGATCAGGGCGACGTCGGTCTTGGAGTTGCCGGCGTCGATGGCGAGGACGCCTGGCAGGATCGGTTCGGGCTGGTGGGTCATCAGGTCCCCGCGGCTCGTACGTGGCCCGGCCGTGGCGTTGTCCCCGGCCGGGGGTGGTCGGTCTCCTCGCAGTGCCCGGCCCGCGACACCCTCATATCGCGGGCCGGGCGGCTTTCCCGGCGGGGCCCGGGTGCGTAGCCGGGCCCCGGGCCGTCAGGCCCAGGCGAGGTGCTCGCGGTTGTGGGCGAGCAGCCGATCGGTGAGCTGGTCGGCGAGTTCGAGCTGGCCGACCAGCGGGTGGGCGAGCAGGGCGTCGAAGACCCGGTCGCGGCCGCCGTGCAGGGCGGCGTCGAGGGCGAGGTGCTCGTACGCGGTGACGGCGGCGATGAGGCCGGCGTACAGCGGCTCGACGGCCCGCTGGGGGAGCGGCCGGACGCCGTTGGCGTCGACCTCGGCCGGGACCTCGATGACGGCGTCGTCGGGCAGGAACGGCAGCACGCCGTTGTTCGGCGCGTTGACGACCTGCACGGACGTCCCGCCGCCGGTGCCGAGCAGCGCGGCGATCAGCTGGACCGCCGCCTCGGAGTAGAACGCGCCGCCGCGCTGGCCGAGGAGTTCCGGCTTGGTGTCGAGGGCCGGGTCGGCGTACATCTCCAGCAGCTGCCGCTCGATCTCGGCGACCTGGGCGGCCCGCGAGCCCTGCACCTTGAGTTCCTCGACGACGGCGTCGTGCTGGTAGAAGTAGCGCAGGTAGTAGGACGGCACGACGCCGAGCCGCTCGATGACGGGCTGCGGCAGGTGCAGGTCCTCGGCGATGGCCTTGCCGTGCGCGGCGAGCAGCTCCGGCAGCACCTCCCGGCCCGTCGTCGAGCCCGGGGCGTCGAGCAGGGTGACGCCGCGCTCCCAGGTGAGGTGGTTGAGGCCGACGTGGTCGAGCCGGATCAGTTCCGGGTCGACGCCGAGGTGGGTCGCGAACTTGCGCTGGAAGCCGATGGCGACGTTGCACAGGCCGACGGCCTTGTGCCCGGCGTTGCGCAGTGCGCGGGTGACGATGCCGACGGGGTTGGTGAAGTCGACGATCCAGGCGTCCGGGTTGGCGCGCCGGACCTTCTCGGCGATGTCGAGGACGACCGGGACGGTGCGCAGCGCCTTGGCGAGGCCGCCGGCGCCGGTGGTCTCCTGGCCGACGCAGCCGCACTCCAGCGGCCAGGTCTCGTCCCGGTTGCGGGCGGCCTGCCCGCCGACGCGCAGTTGCAGCAGCACGGCGTCGGCGTCGGCGACACCGGCCTCGACGTCGACGGTGGTGGTGACGACGGCACCGTGCCCCTGCTTGGCGAAGATCCGCCGGGCGAGCCCGCCGATCAGCTCCAGCCGGTCGGCGGCCGGGTCGATGAGCACCAGCTCGCCGATCGGCAGGGTGTCGCGGAGCCGGGCGAAGCCGTCGATCAGCTCCGGGGTGTACGTCGAACCGCCGCCGACGATTGCCAACTTGAGTGCGGACATCAGCCCTTGACCCCTGTCAGTGTCACGCCTTCGATGAAGGCCTTCTGTGCGAAGAAGAAGAGGATGATCACCGGTGCCATCACGAGGAGGGTGGCGGCCATGGTGAGGTTCCAGTTGGTGTGGTGGGCGCCCTTGAACGACTCCAGGCCGTACGAGAGCGTCCAGGCCGCGTGGTTGTTGCTGGCGTAGATCTGCGGGCCGAAGTAGTCGTTCCAGCAGTAGAAGAACTGGAACAGGGCGACGGCGGCGATGGCCGGCTTGGCCATCGGCAGCACGACCTTCAGCAGGGTGCGCAGGTCGCCGCAGCCGTCGATCCGGGCGGCCTCGATGTACTCCTTGGGGATGGTCAGCAGGAACTGGCGCAGCAGGAAGATCGAGAACGCGTCGCCGAAGGCCATCGGGATGATGAGCGGCCAGAGCGAGCCGCCGAGGCCGAGCTGCTTGGCCCAGAACAGGTACATCGGGATGACGGTGACCTGCGGCGGGAGCATCATCATGGCGATGACGGCCATCAGCGCCAGGTTGCGGCCCCGGAAGCGGAACTTGGCGAGCGCGTAGGCGACCGGCAGGCTGGAGACGATGGTCAGTACGGTGCCGAGGCCCGCGTAGAGCAGGGTGTTGCGCCACCAGGTGAGGAAGCCGGGGGTGTCCCAGACCTTGCCGTAGTTGCCCCACTGCCAGGAGGTCGGCCAGTAGTCGGTGGTGAGCGCCTGCTGGTCGGTCATCACCGAGGTGAGGAAGGCGAAGACGAACGGCAGCAGGAAGAACAGCGCGGCGGCGATGGCCAGCGAGTGCACGGCCACCCAGTGGAGCATCGCGCGGCGGCGGGCCGCCCGGGCGGCCGGGCCGGAGGCGCGGGAGGGGCCGGCCGGGGCGGGCGCCTTGGTGAGTGTGGAGCTGAGAGTCATGATCGGGTCCTCATCGGTCCGCTGGGTCCGCAGCACACGGACTAGTCGTCACTCGCCATGAAGCCGGACTTGCGGCGGAGCAGGAGCGAGGTGACGGCCATCGAGATGGCGAACAGCACCAGGGCGACGACGCACGCCGCGCCGTAGTTGAAGCGCTGGAAGCCGAGGTTGTAGACCATCTGCGGCAGGGTCCAGGTGGAGCCCTGCGGGAAGCCGGGCTCGAACTGCTGGCCGGAGTTGCCCGCGATGCCGCCGGCGACCTTCCCGGCGACGATCGCCTGGGTGTAGTACTGCATGGTCTGGATGACGCCGGTGACCACGGCGAACATGATGATCGGCGAGATGTTCGGCAGCGTGACGTACCGGAACCGCTGGAAGGGTCCGGCGCCGTCCAGTTCGGCGGCCTCGTACTGCTCCTTGGGGACGTCGAGCAGCGAGGCCATGAAGATGACCATCAGGTCGCCGATGCCCCACATGGCGAGCATGGTGAGCGCGGGCTTGGACCAGTCGGCGCTGGCGAACCAGCCGGGCTGCGGGAGGCCGAGCTCGCCGAGGAAGTGGTTGACCGGGCCGGTGCCGGGGTTGAGCAGGAAGGCGAAGGCGACGGTGGCGGCCACCGGCGGTGCCAGGTACGGCAGGTAGAACGCGGTGCGGAAGAAGCCGGCGCCGGTCTTGACCTTGGTGATGAGCAGACCGATGCCGAGGCCGAAGGCGACCCGCAGGCTCACCATGATGAAGACCAGCCACACGGTGTTGCGCAGGCCCTGCCAGAACGCCGGGAGGTCGTTGAAGACGTAGTCCCAGTTCTTCAGGCCGCTGAAGGTGGGGGCGCCGAAGCCGTTGTACTTGGTGAAGGAGAAGTAGGCGGTGGAGATCAGCGGGTACAGGAAGAAGACGCCGAAGCCGATCAGCCAGGGGGAGAGGAAGGCGAGGGTGCGGGCCGCCTCCCGGCGGCGCTTCCGGCGCAGCAGGTGCTGCGTGGAGGGCGCCGCCGGGTCGGTCGATCCGGTGCCCTTGCGGGTGCCGAACGCGAGTGACATGGGAGCTCCGTGGACCGTTTCCGCTACTTCGCCTGGGCGATGGCGGCGTCGATCTCCTTGGCGGTGGCCGCGAGGCCGGCCGCGAGATCGGGCTGCTTGCCGGACTCGTAGTCGTAGCCGAGGTTCTGCAGGGAGGCGATGTAGCCGCTGCCGTTGACGGCCGCCGGGGTGGTGCCCGAGTACTGGTTCTTGGCGACGTCGATGAAGGTCTTGAAGTTCGGGTCGCTCGTCAGCTTCGGCGAGTTGAGCGCGTCGAAGGTGCTGGGCACGTTGTGGATCGCGTTGGCGAAGCCGACCACCGCGTCGGTGTCGGTGGTCAGGTACTTGACCAGCTCCCAGGCCGCGGCCTGCTTCTTGCTGCTGCTGGCGATGCCGACGATGGTGCCGGTCTGGTAGCCGCGGCCGTAGGTGTCGGCCTGGTCGTCCGGGACGGGGAACGCGGCGGTGGCCCAGTCGAAGTCGGGCTTGTTGTCGGCGAGGGCGGCGGTGCGCCACTCGCCGTCGATGGCCATCGCGACCTTGCCGGTGAGGAAGGGGTTCTTGGCGCTGAACTCCTCGCCGAAGGTGGCGCGGTACTTCTCCAGCTTGGTGTAGCCGCCGAGCTGGTCGACCATGTCCTTCTGCCACTTGAGCATCGCGGCGACCTTCGGGTCGGCGGCGATGTTCGACTTGCCGTCGGCGCCGAAGTAGGTCGGGCCGTACTGGCCGAGGAAGTGCTCGGTGGTCGACTCGTAGCCGTGGTACAGCGGCATGAAGCCGAGCTGCTTGTAGCCGTCGCCGTCCGCGAGGGTCAGCTTCTTGGCGTCCTCGGCGAACTCGCTGAAGGTCTTCGGCGGGTTGGCGATGCCCGCGTCGGCGAAGGCCTTCTTGTTGTAGTAGAGGCCGTAGGCGTCGCCGAGCAGCGGCAGCGAGCACTGGTTGCCCTGGAACTGCGTGTAGTTGAGCATCGCGGCCGGGAAGGTCTTGACCGGGTCGATGCCGCTCTTCTGCAGCAGCGGCTTGAGGTCGGTGAACGCCTTGGTCGAACAGAACATGCCGACGTTGTTGGTGGTGAAGGAGGAGACCACGTCCGGCGCGTCGTCGCCGCCGGCCCGCAGGGCCTGGTTGACCTTGTCGTCCGCGATGTTGTCCACGGCCTTGACGTGGATGTTGGGGTGGGCCTTCTCGAAGGCGGCGATGTTGTCGTTGATCGCCTTCACCTCGTTGTCCTGGCTCCAGCCGTGCCAGAAGGTGATGGTGACGTCCTTGCCGCTGGCCGAGTCGTCGCTGCCGCTGCTCTCGCTGCTGCCGGTGCAGGCGGTGGCGAGCAGGGCCAGGACGGCGGTGCCGGTGACGGCGGCGATCGTGCGACGGCCTCTGCGGGAGGTGGTGGAGTGCACTTCGAGGTCCTCCTGGGGGTGCGCGGGCAGGCGTCATTGCCTCGGGGCCCGCGTTCGGGGGTGGGGAGAGGTGGGTGCAGGGTGCGTGCGGGGTGGCGGGCGACCGGGGAGCGTCGGTGGGTGGGCGTCGGTGAACGTCGGTGAGCGGCTGTCGGTGGGTGGCTGTCAGTCGGGTGGCTGTCAGTGGGTGGAGAAGACCGCCTCGCGGGCGTCCGCCAGCGCGCGTTGCAGGGCGCCGAGCAGGACGGGCGAGCCGGGCAGGGCGCTGCTGCGGACCTCGGGCCGGGCGATGGAGAGCCTGGCCAGTTCGTCCTCGACGAGGGCGCGCAGGCGTTCGCCGCCCGCGGTGGGCACCGCGCCGGAGAGGACCACCAGCTGGGGGTCGACGACGGCGACGATCGCGGCCAGTCCGACGGCGAGCCGGCCGGCCAGTTCGACGAGGAAGGCGTCGCCGGCGCCCGGGGTCTCCAGGGCCTTGGCGATCGAGTCCTCGGCGGTGGGCGCGCCGAGCCCGTGCTCGCGGGCCAGGGTCCGGACGGCGGGTGTGCCGACCAGCTCCTGGAACCCGCCGAACTTGCGGCGGCGCACGTCCCGCGCGACCGGTGAGCCGGGCACCGGCATGTAGCCGACCTCCCCGGCTCCGCCGGTGAAGCCGCGGTGCAGCCGGCCGGCGATGACGATCGCGGCGCCGGTGCCCGCACCGGCCCAGAGCAGGACGAAGTCCTCGGAGCCCCGCGCCGCGCCGGAGGCCTGTTCGGCGACGGCGGCGAGGTTCACGTCGTTCTCGATCGACACGGGCGCGCCGATCGCCTCGGACAGCTCCTCGACCAGCCGCGGCGAGTGCCAGCCGGGCAGGTGGGAGGCGTAGCGCAGCTTGCCGGTGACCGGGTCGGGGGCGCCGCCGACGCCGATCGCGGCGGTGCGCAGGCTGCCCGCGGCCAGCCCGGCGGCGCGGACGGTCTCGGCGACGGCGGCGGCGACCTTGGCGACGGTCTCGGCGGCCGGCACGCCCTTGGTCGGCACGGCGTGCTCGGCCAGCGTGGAGCCGGTGATGTCGGCGACGGCGACTCTGATCTCGCTGTTGGTGACGTCCAGTCCGGCGACGTGGCCGGCGGCCGGATTCACCTCGTACAGCTGCGCGTTGGGGCCGGGGCCGCCGGCGGTGGTGCCGACCGGCAGGACCAGTCCGGCCGCCTCCAGGCGGGCCAGCAGCTGGGAGGCGGTGGGCTTGGAGAGGCCGGTCAGGGTGCCGATCTGGGTGCGGGAGAGCGGTCCGTTCTCCAGCAGCAGTTCGAGGGCGGCGCGGTCGTTGATGGCGCGCAGCAGGCTGGGGGTGCCGGCGAGGGGGGCCTTGGCGGTGGTCTTGGTCACGCGCGAAATCCTCCTCTTCCGGCTGGTGGGGGGAGCGACGAGGGTGAACCCTCGGGTTCGGGGAGCCGAACTGTTAGGAAAGTTTCCAGTCGCTTGGGAAGGACCGTACGGGCCCCGTCAGCGGGGTGTCAATGGTCCGTGGCCCGGAGGATGCCGAAGCGTTACCGGGCAGCACGAATAAACACGACCAACGGTGGGTTGTGAAGGGGGGAGTGGTGAAAGGGAGGGGTGTTGGCAAAAGCGAAGAGCAG
>NZ_JBHWIR010000262.1:0-7496 GCF_042731835.1 Kitasatospora sp. NPDC059817
GCGGGGGGTGGGGGGGGCGCGGGTGGGCGCGGGGGGGGGGGGGGGCGTGGTGGCCGGGGTGGGGGGGTCGGGGGGGGCGGGGGGGGGGCCCGTGCCGGGGGGGGCCCCCCCAGCCTGCTCAGCGGCCCGCTCAGGCGGCTGGCAGGGCCTCCAGGGCGGAGTTCAGCCGGCGCAGCGTCTCGGGGCGCCCGAGCAGCTCCATCGACTCGAACAGCGGCGGCGAGACCCGGCGGCCGGTGACGGCGACCCGCAGCGGCGTGAACGCGAACTTGGGCTTGATGCCCAGCCCGTCCACCAGCGCCTCGCGCAGCGCGGCCTGGATCGGCTCCGGGCTGAAGTCCGCGAGCGCCTCCAGCGCCTTGACGCTGGCCTCCAGCACCGGGCGGGCGTCGGCGGTCAGCGCCTTGGCGGCGTCGTCCGGGTCGACGGTGAAGTCGGCCGGGTCGACGAACAGGAAGCCGGCCATGTTCACGATCTCGCTCAGCACGACCATCCGCTCCTGGGTGAGCGGCGCGATCTTCGCGAGCAGGTCCAGCTGCTCGGCGGTCGGCTCGGCCGGCAGCAGCCCGGGGGCCTGGAGGTACGGCACCAGGCGGCGGACGAAGTCCTCCGGGGCCAGCTTGCGGACGTGCTCGGCGTTGATCGCCTCGCACTTCTTCAGGTCGAAGCGGGCCGGGTTGGCGTTCACCTTGGCGATGTCGAAGGCGGCGACCATCTCGTCGATGCCGAACAGGTCGCGGTCGTCGGCCAGCGACCAGCCCAGCAGGGACAGGTAGTTGAGCAGGCCCTCGGGGATGAAGCCGCGCTCGCGGTACAGGTTGAGCGAGGCCTGCGGGTCGCGCTTGGAGAGCTTCTTGTTGCCCTCGCCCATCACGTACGGCAGGTGGCCGAAGCGCGGGGTGGTGCCGTCGCCGACGCCGATCTCGGCGAGCGCGGCGTACAGCGCGATCTGCCGCGGGGTGGAGGAGAGCAGGTCCTCGCCGCGCAGCACGTGGGTGATGCCCATCAGGGCGTCGTCCACCGGGTTGACCAGGGTGTACAGCGGGGCGCCGTTGGCCCGGACGATGCCGTAGTCCGGCACGTTCTCCGGCTCGAAGGTGAGCGTGCCGCGCACCAGGTCGTCGAAGCTGAGGGTGCGGTCGGGCATCCGGAAGCGCAGGATCGGCTCGCGCTTCTCCAGCTTGTAGACGGCGACCTGCTCGTCCGTCAGCTCGCGGCAGTGGCCGTCGTAGCCGGAGGGCTTGCCGGCCGCGCGGGCGGCCTCGCGGCGGGCGTCCAGCTCCTCGGTGCTGCAGTAGCAGTGGTAGGCGTGGCCGGCCTCGTGCAGGCGGCGGGCGACGTCGGCGTAGATGTCCATCCGCTGGGACTGGCGGTACGGCTCGTGCGGGCCGCCGACCTCCGGGCCCTCGTCCCAGTCGAAGCCGAGCCAGCGCATCGCGTCGAGCAGCTGGTCGTACGACTCCTCGGAGTCGCGGGCCGAGTCGGTGTCCTCGATCCGGAAGACCAGCGTGCCGCCGTTGTGGCGGGCGTAGGCCCAGTTGAAGAGGGCCGTGCGGACCAGGCCCACGTGCGGGTTCCCGGTCGGGGACGGACAGAAACGAACCCGGACGGCCGGGTTGCCCGCGGCGGAGCCGCTGAGCTTTTCACTAGCCACGCTTGATCACCTTGTTGGTGAGAGTGCCGATGCCTTCGATGGAGACGGCGACCTCGTCGCCGACGTTGAGCGGGCCCACCCCTGCGGGCGTGCCGGTGAGGATGACGTCGCCGGGCAGCAGCGTCATGGCCTCGGAGATGTGGACGATCAGCTCGGCGACCGAGCGGACCATCTGGGAGGTGCGGCCGGCCTGCCGGAGCTCGCCGTTGACCGTGCAGGTGACGGCGAGGTCGGCCGGGTCCAGGTCGGTCTCGATCCACGGGCCCAGCGGGCAGGAGGTGTCGAAGCCCTTGGCCCGGGCCCACTGGCCCTCGCGCTTCTGCACGTCCCGGGCGGTGACGTCGTTGGCGCAGGTGTAGCCGAGGATCACCTCGGGCACCCGGTCCAGCGGCACCTCGCGGCACATCCGGCCGATCACCACGGCGAGTTCGGCCTCGTGCTGGACGTCCGAGGAGAACGGCGGGTACGCGATGTTCTCGGTCGGGCCGATCACCGAGGTGGACGGCTTGAAGAAGGTGAGCGGCACGTCCGGGACGTCGTTGCCCAGTTCGGCGGCGTGCGCCGCGAAGTTGCGGCCGACCGCCACGATCTTGTTGGGGAGCATCGGGCTGAGCAGCCGGACGTCCTGGAAGCGGTAACTCTCGCCGGTCGGCTGGGGCTGGCCGAACGGGTGGCCGGCCAGCGCGTGGACGACCAGCGAGTCGGGCTGGGAAGGGTCGCCCTCCACCACGCCGAAGGAGACGCTGCCGGCGGCAGGGCTCCCTTCCCGGACGGAAAACCTGGCAATGCGCACGGCTGGGATACCCCTCGCTTCGTCGACCGCCCGGGGCGCGCCCGGGCGCTGGTGGGCGCCTCGCCCACAGTGGGCGCGGCCCCGTCAATCGTCGTCCAGGCTATCGCGTGGGGCCCCGGCTGACCGCTTTGCCCCTGTTCAGCGCGGTCGGGCCGCGAGCCCCGGCGACCGCCCGGGAACGCCGCAGGGCGCCGCGGCCGCCCTCGGTGGCGCGGCCGCGACGCCCTGTCGGAGCGGGGGTCGGGTCAGTCCTGCACGACGACGGGCGCCGGGGCGACCATCAGCTGGGTGCGGCGCGGGTTGGCGGTGCTGGCCGGCAGTTCGGTGCCGTAGGTGACGGCGTCCTCGGGCTTGCGGGCACCCGGGATCGTGCTGAAGTCCGCGACCGAGGCCAGCGTCGTCCGGCGCGGGTTCGCCGTGGAGCGGCAGGGCAGCGTGGACTTGGTGGCGGCCTTCTTCGCCTGGGACATCGAGAGCACCTCGTGGTCGCGGCCGGTCGGATCGCGGCGGATCGTCACCGGCCTGATTGATTCCGAATGATTCGGAGGGGTTCTGGGCAGGCTGATCGGGGCCGTGCTCCGGAGACAGCCAGGTTACGAGATCTCATTCCACAGGGACCGTGACCAAAGCTACACATTAGACTGTGATTTTGATCACAAATTCATGAGCGAATTGCAGATATCCGACATATCGCCGCAACGGTATTTTCCGGCATATCTCCGATAACGGTCATTCCGGAAGGTCTGTGACTCTTTTCGATCTCGGGCCGGGTTGGCATGTATCCGGCGAGTGTCCGAAAAATGCGGTATTCCGGTCCTGTTACGACACAGTCAGTGAAGTCACGCACGCGTTCGGTAGCGCCGCGCGGCGTGTCCTGGCGGCCCTTGTTGGGATTCCCCGGCTGTGCTGGAATGCCACGGACCGTGGGTAGGGAGAAGTCCACCCCGGCGACGCGCTCACCCGGACCAGCCGGGGAGCGGAAGGAAACTCGACACCGTCCGGTCCGCGGCGACGCGGCGGGACGCCCGGTCCAGAGGTTGCGACGCCAGTGCAGGGACGTTTCAAAAGGGGTAGCGGCGGCGCGGGTAACCCGGAGTCGCACGAGCCCGTGGCAGCCCCCCAGCAGGCGGCGGCTCCCGGCAGCCCGGCCGAGCCGGTGGTCCCCGAGGCCCCCGGCCACCCGGAGGACGACGGCCAGGAACGGAAGTCCGCCCGGGACAAGCTCCGGACCACCCTGACCCGGCGACGGGCCACCGGTCTGAGCCGGCTCGCGATGCGCAACTGGCGCATCCGGACCCGACTGATCGCCCTGCTCGCCCTGCCCGTCCTGGTCTCCCTGGTCCTCGGTGGCCTGCGGATCCAGGCCTCGATGCAGAACTCGCAGCAGCTCTCCCAGATGGCCAACCTGTCCGACCTGGCCAAGAAGGCGACCAACCTCGCGGACGCCCTGCAGACCGAGCGCGACATCAGCGCCGGCTACATCACCGCGCGCCCCAACGACCCGCTCGACGACGACATCGTCACCGCCCGCAGGGCCACCGACGACCTGAGCCGCACCTTCACCGCGTCCTCGGACAAGTTCGAGAACCTCGAACTCTCGGGCGGGAAGGCGCTGCTGTTCCAGATCCGCAGGGACCTGAACTCGATCTCGGACGCGCGCAACACGCCGTACCAGAACAACCAGAACATCCAGTCGACGATCACCGCCTACGACGTGATCATCCGCGACCTGCTGGCCATCACCCAGGACATCGCGCTCGCGTCGAACAACACGGACCTGCTCGTCGCGACCCGCTCCCTGCAGCAGTTCTCGCTGGCCAAGAACGCCACCTCGCAGCAGCGCGCCCTGATCGGCGCCGCACTCGCCAACCCCAAGGGCCCCGACCTCAGCCCCAGCGACGAGTCCTTCGGCATCCGCCTGCGCACCTCGTACGACAACTCGCTCACCAGCTTCAACAACATCTACACCGCGCACGACCTGGACAACCTGCGCGGCCAGCTCAGCTACAACTCGGTGATCGCCGACGCCGACCGGTACGCGCGCTCGATCCTCCAGCCGAGCGGTATCCACCAGACCGACCCGGTGACCTACAAGGACTGGTACGAGAAGGCCAGCGCCAAGATCACCGCCGAGCGCCGGATCGAGTCCAAGCTCATCGAGGACCTCGACGGCAAGGCCCAGGACCTCCAGTCCCAGGCCGACACCGAGGCCATCATCATCGGTGCCGCCATCGCCCTGGTGCTGCTCGTCGCCCTCGGTGGCGCCGGTCTGATCGCCCGCTCGATGGTGCGCTCGCTGACCCGGCTGCAGGCCGCGGCCGAGGACGTCGCCGAGCGCCGCCTGCCCGAGCTGGTCAAGACCCTCTCCGAGAGCGACCCGCACGACGTCGACACGACGGTCGAACCGGTGGCCGTCGACTCCACCGACGAGATCGGCCACGTGGCGCACGCCTTCGACATGGTGCACAGCGAGGCCGTCCGCCTCGCCGCCGAGCAGGCCCTCCTGCGCGGCAACATCAACGCGATGTTCACCAACCTCTCGCGCCGCAGCCAGGGCCTCATCCAGCGCCAGCTGTCGCTCATCTCCGAACTGGAGAGCCGCGAGGCCGACCCGGACCAGCTGGCCAACCTCTTCAAGCTGGACCACCTCGCGACCCGCATGCGCCGCAACGGCGAGAACCTCCTCGTCCTCGCCGGTGAGGACCCGGGCCGCCGCTGGACCAGGCCCGTCCCGCTGGTCGACGTGCTCCGCGCCGCCGCCTCCGAGGTGGAGCAGTACGAGCGCATCGAACTCGCCGCCGTGCCGTCGGCCGAGGTCGCCGGCCGCGTCGTCAACGACCTCGTCCACCTGCTCGCCGAGCTGCTGGAGAACGCCACCTCGTTCTCCAGCCCGCAGACCCGCGTCCGGGTCACCGGCCACGCGCTGCCCGACGGCCGCGTCCTGGTCGAGATCCACGACACCGGCATCGGCCTGAGCCCCGACGACCTCGCCGAGATCAACGAGCGCCTCGCCAACCCGCCGACGGTGGACGTCTCGGTCTCCCGCCGCATGGGCCTCTTCGTGGTCGGCCGCCTGTCCCTGCGACACGGCATCCGCATCCAGCTGCGCCCCAGCGACTCCGGCGGCACCACCGCGCTGGTCATGCTCCCGGTCGACGTCACCAACTCCGCCGACCGCCGCGGCCCCGCCCGGCCCGGCCCCGCCCAGGCCAAGCAGCAGCGCGGGGTCGCCCCGACGCCGCGCCAGCAGCGCCAGGTGCCGCCCGGCCAGGGCGGCCCGGCCGCGCTCGGCCAGGGCCCGGCCGGCGGCGCCCCGCAGGGCGGCCGCCCGCAGCTCGGCCAGGGCGGCCCGACCGCTCCGACCGGCCCGACCGGCCCCGGTGCTCCGACCGGACCGAACGCTCCGGGTGCTCCGGGTGCTCCGACCGGACCGGGTGCGCCTGCCGCGCCCGGCGGCCGGGCCGGCGGCCTGCCGACCCGCCAGGTCGGCAAGTCGCTGCGCGAGAACCCCGTCCAGCCGGGCCAGCAGGGCCCGGGCCAGCAGCCCCAGGGACCCCAGGGACCCCAGGGCCCGGGCCGGCAGGCCCCCCAGCCCCAGGGCCAGAAGCCGACCCAGCAGGCCCCGCAGTCCCCGCAGCCCCAGCAGTCCCCGCAGGGCGGCCTGCCGCAGCGCGGCCCGAACCGGCCGGGCCCGGCGCAGGGCGGCCCCGGCGGCCTGCCCCGCCGCGGCCAGCAGCAGCCCGCCCAGGGCCAACCCGGTCAGCAGCAGCCCACCCAGGGCCGCCCCGGCCAGGAACGGCCGCGCCCGGGTGGCGAGTTCGACGGCGGTCCGGGCCCCCGGACCGGCGAGCAGCCGCAGCACGGTCGGCCGGGTCGGCCGGGCGGCGCTCCGCAGCAGCAGGGCGCCCGCCCGGGCAACCGCCCGCAGGAGGGCCTGCCGCAGCGCCGGCCGGCCCCGCAGGGCCAGGGCGGCCCCGGTCAGGGCGGCCCGCAGGGTCAGCCCGGTCCGCAGGGCCAGCGCCGCCCGCAGCGCCCCGGCCCGGACGCGCCGCAGCGCGACCGCCAGCCGCAGCTGCCGCCGCAGCAGCAGGCCCAGCCGCTGCCGTCGGCCGAGCCGGCGTCGATGGAGAGCACCCAGCAGTTCGCCCGGCCGCGCTTCGAGGCCAGCCAGATCGACCCGCGTGACCCGCTGGGCCTCGGCCTGGTGGAGCCGGTGCTGCCGAACCCGGCGCGTCCGGAGCCGGTCCGTCAGGAGCAGGCCCGGCCCGAGCCGGTGCGCCAGGAGCAGGCCCGGCCGGAGCCGATGGCGCTGCCGACCGGCCCGTCCGGGGGTGCGGCCGAGCAGCCGTGGTACCCGCAGGAGGGCGGGCAGGAGGCGCGGCCGCGGACGTACCAGCCGCGCCGGCCCGGCACCTCGGCGCCGGAGTTCCAGCCGTCCGACCCGCAGCGCCGACAGGGCCGGCCGGCCCAGGCCCAGCAGCCCCAGGCTCCGCAGCAGGCCGCGCAGGCCCAGGCCCCCCAGGCCCCGCAGCCCCAGGCCCCTCAGCAGGGCCAGCAGCAGCCGCAGCAGGGCCAGCAACCGCATCCCGGCACCGGGGACGCCCCCTGGCGCCCGTCCGCGAACGACGAGCGCTGGCGCCGCGCCGAGCAGGTCCGCGAGCCCTCGACCAGCGGCGTCACGATGTCCGGTCTCCCCCGGCGGACCCCGCAGGCCAACCTGGTCTCCGGCACCGCCGAGGCCTCGCCGCTGACCGGTCCGCAGGTCTCCCGGGCCCCCGAAGAGGTCCGCGGCCGGCTGACCAACCTGCGCCGCGGCATCCAGCAGGGCCGCCGGGCCGGGGCCGAACAGGCCAACCAGCCGGGCTCCCAGCATGGTGCCCAGCAGCCCGGATTCGATAGTTTCGGTGGCCGGACCGACGGCAACGGCGCAGATCACCAGGAGCGTTGAGTTGAATCAGATGAGCCAGGCCGCACAGAACCTGAACTGGCTGATCACCAATTTCGTGGACAACACCCCCGGGGTGTCCCACACCGTGGTGGTCTCCGCCG
>NZ_JBHWIR010000263.1:0-7463 GCF_042731835.1 Kitasatospora sp. NPDC059817
CGGCGCCGGCCCCGGGGCGGCGCCCGCGCGGCCGGCCGCCGCTCCCGCAGCGTTTGTGTCGTTGCGGGCGGCCTCGGTCTCGGCCGCCGCCTTCGCGGCCGACTCCTTAGCCAGCTGCGAGGCCGCCACCGCCTGCGCGGAGGACTCCTTCGCAGCCTCGGTCTCGCGCACCGCCTGTGCGGAGGCGTCCTTGGCCTGCTGCGTCAACTGCGCGATGGTGGCGCGCTCGGCGTCCCGGGCCTGGGCCACGTGCACGCCCACGGTGAGGAACTCGCGTACGTCGTCGATCGAGCCGTTGATGGCCAGGCGCGCGGCCGCCTGGGTGTTGGGGCCGCCGTCGCTGAGGATCTGGACGAGCTTGACCCGGTCATCGGCCTCGCGTGCGGAGTACTGGCCCTCGTTGAGGAACAGTTGCACGTCGTCGGCCGTGCCGTTCAGCGCTGTCTTCGCGGCCGCCTGCACGCCCGCCCCGGCACCGTTCATCAGCGAGGCGGCCTTCACCTGCTGATCGGCCTTCAGCGGCTCCTGCCAGCCACCCTCCAGGAAGGTGCGCAGCTCGTCCGGCGTGCCGACCAGCGCCTTGCGCGCCGCCTCCCGCACGGCTGCCCCGCCCAGCGTGAAGATCTGCGCGGCGCTGACCTGGTCGTCCTGCACCTGGGCAGCCGACCGACCGTTGTTCAGGAAGTTCTGTACGGCCCCGCCGTCCGAGCTGGTGAGCGCCGTCTCGGCCGCGGCCTTGACCGCCGGACCGCCGTCCTTCCAAAACGCCACCACCCGGGCGCGGTCCGTCAGCGGCACCGGCTGCCCGTCGCCGCCGGCCGCCGAGGCGGGGTTCGTCCCCAGCAGCCCCGCGACGAGGGCCAGCGGCAACATCCCCAGCCACACCCGGCTCATGCCCGCCAGTACTCGGCGTCGCCTTCTGCGCATGGCATAACCGCCCCACCCCTGCGTCATGAGAAAACCCCCCGGATCTCACTCAGGCCTCGTTCGAGCACGGCCTGGCTATTGGCATTACGTGAAAGAAGAGCACGAATTCATGGGCCCGGTCCACCCCTGGCAGAAATATTTCGAGCGGCCGGAACCAGGGTCCGAAAATGGAGTTCCCCGCTCCAGTCCCGAGCCGATGACAGGAGTTCCGGATTCACAGAACCGGGGCCCCTGCTCCTGGTGGGACGGGTGAGGTAGGCGGCCAAACCTTGCCGGACATCGGGCCTTATGGGGCGCCATGCACGGATTTCCACACGTGTCGGCGATATTCAGGGTCGAGGCACAATAGTGACCCTTGACTTTTCCTTGATGATCCCCTCAGGGTGGACGGTGCGTTCTTCGCGTCCCGGCGCCCTGAGTTTCCAGGCGAAAACGGACGCATCCTCGATACTTTTGGCATCTACAGATCTGTCTGCATGATCAGCCCAGAAAGGGAATCGGATGAGCCGCCGCACGCTCAGCCGGCTGACGACTGCCGCTTTTGCCGCCGTTGTCACCTTCACCACCGTGGCCGCCGCCTCGGCCGACTCCTCCTCCTCCGCCACCCGGCCCGCCGCCGCCCCGGCTGCCGCGGCCGCCGACCCGACCCCGCCGCCGGCGGTCGAGGACTTCAGCTACCCGGGCGCCAGCCCCTTCCCGAGCCTGAAGCTCCTGCGAGGAGACGGCCACATCCTCCTCGCCGACTGCAACACCGCCACCCAGATCCAGCTCTGGAGCCGGGCCGTCCCCAACCCGGCCGGCGGTCCCTCAGTCTGCTTCCGGGTGAACGGCACCGTCGGCCAGCTCACCCTCGAACTGCCGCAGACGTTCCTCATCCAGACCAACGACCGCGCGGTTCGCGCCAACCTCACTGCCGACGGCGTCGCCCAGACCGTGGACATCCCCAAGGGCGGGATCACCGGCGTCGGCGAGGGCGCCGGCCAGAAGTCGACCATGCTCGTCGAACTCCGCGTCACCGGCTGACCCCGCGCCCGCCGGGCCACTGCCGGGCGGGCACCGACCCGTTACAGAGTCACCCACCGGTCGCAACGGCAACGAAGGAACGTCATCCCATGTTTCGCTCACGCTCACGTACCGCCTGGACGACCGGGGCCGTCACGGCCGCCGCCCTGACGGGTGCCCTGCTCACCGGCACGCCCGCGCCCGCCGTCAGCGGTGACACCCCGCCGACCGGCTCCTACGCGTTCACCGCAAGGATCGACATCGGCAACGGCACACGCGCCTGCTCCGGCGCCCTGATCGACCCGTACTGGATCATCACCGCCGCCTCCTGCTTCGCCGACAACCCCGCCCAACCGGCAACCGTCCCCGCCGGCCCACCCGCACTCAAGACCACCGCCACCATCGGCCGCACCGACCCCACCACCACGGGCCAGGTCCGCGACGTCGCCGAACTCGTCCCCCGCACCGACCGCGACCTGGTCATGGCACGCCTGGCCAACCCCGTCACCGACATCACCCCACTCGCCCTGTCCACCACCGCCCCCACCGCCGGTGAGGAACTACGGGTGACGGGCTACGGCCGCACCAAGACCGAGTGGGTGCCCGACCAGCTCCACAGCGCAGCCTTCACCGTCGGCGCCGTCGACCCGACCGGCCTCGCCATCACCGCCAAGTCCCCCGCGGACGCCGCCGTCTGCAAGGGCGACACCGGCGGCCCCGCACTACGACCGGCCGGCGACCACTACGAACTCGCCGCCCTCAACAGCCGCTCCTGGCAGAACGGCTGCCTTGGCTCCACCGAAACCACCCACACTGGCGCCTACGACACCCGCACCGACGACCTCGCCACCTGGATCCAACAGACCACCTCAGCATGGTCCGCTGTGATGGCCAGTCGGACCGGGGGTCGCAACACCGTCTACAACCCAGACACCAAGACCGCAGAGATCTTCACGCTGACCACCGACGGCACCATGACCAACGCCCACTACAACACCGACGGCAAAGACTGGTCCGGCTGGTTCACGATCGGCGCCGGGGGGCACTTCACGGGCACTCCCGCCGTCGTCTATAACCCGGTCACCAATGCCGTTGAGCTCTTCGCGATCGGTACGGACCGATCGCTGTACCGCACCACCTGGACCCGTGCCACCGGTTGGGGATCCTGGACGATGACCGGCGACTGGAAGTTCACAGACAGCCCCACCACCGTCTACAACCCGGACACCAAGACCGCAGAGGTCTTCGCCCTGACCGTCGACGGCACCATGGCCCACATCTACAACACCAACGGCGCAGGCTGGTCCACCTGGTCACTCATCGGCCCCAGCGACTGGAAGTTCGCCGGCACCCCCGCCGTGGTCTACAACCCGGTCAGCAACGCCCTCGAACTCTTCGCGACCGGCACGGACCGATCGCTGTACCGCACCACCTGGACCCGTACCACCGGTTGGGGATCCTGGACGATGACCGGCGACTGGAAGTTCACCGAGAGCCCCACCACCGCCTACAACCCGGACACCAAGACCGCAGAGGTCTTCGCCCGCATCACCGGCCTCATGGCCCACGCATCCAACGCCAACGGCGCAGGCTGGTCCGACTGGTCCATCATGGTCCGCCGGGCACCCAAGTGACCGTAGCCGACCACCCGAGGGCCCTGTACCCCTCAGCCCGTGTCCGCAGTTCCTCGACCGTCGAGGCTCACAAACCGTCAAGGCCGGCAGGGGGAGATCCTGATGTTTCGCTCACGCTCACGTACCGCCTGGACGACCGGGGCTGTCACCGCCGCCGTCCTCACCAGTGCCCTGCTCACCGGCACGCCCGCGCCCGCCGTCAGCGGTGACATCGCGCCGACCGGCTCCTACGCGTTCACCGCCAAGATCGACATCGGCGATGGCAGACGCGCCTGCAGCGGCGCCCTGATCGACCCGTTCTGGGTCATCACCGCCGCCTCCTGCTTCGCCGACAACCCCGACCAGCCGACGGCCCTGCCCGCCGGCGCGCCCGCACTCAAGACCACCGTCACCCTCGGCCGCACCGACCCCACCACCACGGGCCAGGTCCGCGACGTCGCCGAACTCGTCCCCCGCACCGACCGCGACCTCGTGCTGGCCCGGCTCGCCGCCCCCGTCACCGACATCACTCCCCTGTCCGTCGCCACCGGGGCACCCGTCCAGGGTGAAACCCTGCACGTCGTCGGCTACGGCCGGACCCGGACGGAATGGGTGCCCGACAAACTCCACAGCGCGACCTTCGGCGTGAACGCGGTCACCGCCACCGGCATCGCCATCACGGGCGTCGCACCGGCCGGCGCGACCGTCTGCAAGGGCGACACCGGAGGCCCCGCCGTTCGCGAGACGGGCGGCACCGTCCAACTCGTCGCCGTCAGCAGCACCTCCTGGCAGAAGGGCTGCCTCGGCAGCACCGAAACCGCCCGCGACGGCGCCGTGAGCACTCGCACCGACGACCTCGTCGACTGGATCAAGTTCGTCCGGTCCGGCACGATGCCGCCCCAGGCACCCGGCGTCCTGCGCTGGTTCCTCTCCGACTCCGCCCAGTCGGATCTCTCCACCCGGGCGACGTTCGACTTCGGGAGGAGCCCGATGCTGCCGCTGACGGGCAACTGGGACGGCATCGGCGGGGACACCCCCGGCGCCTACGACCCCACCACCGCCCACTTCTACCTGACGAACTCGCTCGACGGTGGCCCCAGCAGCACCGACTTCGGGTTCGGAAATCCGGGCGACGTCCCCGTGGTCGGCCGGTGGGACGGCGGACGCACCAGCGAGGTCGGGATCTACCGCCCCAGCACAGGCGCGTTCCACCTGCGCCACCACGACGGCACCGTGACGTCCTTCAGGCTCGGCGACGGCGGCAACTGGAAGCCGATCGCCGGAGACTGGACACACAAGGGCTTCGACACCCCGGGGCTGTTCAACCCCGACACCGCCACCTTCTACCTCGTGAACTCCATCCACGACGGCGAGGCCGACATCACGTTCAGGTTCGGTGACCGGGGGGACACACCCATCGCCGGAGACTGGAACGGCAGCGGCACCACCCAGGTCGGCGTCTACCACGCCGCCGGCAGTGTATTCCGCTTCCGCGGCGCCGCCGCCGACGGATCCACCACCCTCGTCTCCTACGGCGACAGCGGGTTCCCGGTCACGGGAGACTGGAGCGGCAACGGCAGGTCGACCCAGGGCATCGTCGTCCCCGGCCGCTGAACCACCTCCACCCCGGCCAGCAGCACCTCCTGGCCGCCAAAGGTGGGTCACCGGGTGCGGGTGACCCACCTCATCTCGCCGTGCGATGCGGGACTACAGCTCGCCGGCTTGGTGCCCTGAGCCGAGCCCCATGGTGTTCTTGCTGAGCTCTCCGCCGATGCACTTGGGCAGGTAGGTGTGTCCGATGACGGTCACCATGGCCTCCTGGATGCGGCGGACGGACATCATCGGCTCTGTCCGCAAACGCTCAACCTCCTTTGCGAGGGCGTCCAGACAGCTGCGGTAACGGCCTTGATCGATGATCGGTTTCTTGAGCCCCGCCAAGGCGCTTTGGAAGGTGTTCCAGTCTTCGTGCGGCTGGCGGAGCTCCACCACTTCGTCGTTGACCTCCACCAGCCAATTCGCCTCGATCGCCAGGTAGCGGCACAGGTTCGCGGCCTCGATATCGAGTCCCACCGCGCTGGCGAGTTCCTCCTCGCCGAAGCGAACGTGGTGATTGTCCGGAGTCCAATCGGAGGCGTTCACGTCAAGGCGGGACGCCAGCTCGTACAGCAGCACCTTGACCTTCTGGGGCAGATCGGCGTCCCACAGTGCGTCGATGTAGTCCTCACGGCGATCTGCGTTCGGCAGCGACGAGCTGTCGCTCATGTCGTGGGCGTTCTCCTGGTGGCGCTCCCGCGCGGTGCTCTGGTAGCCCCGGTCTGTTTCCTTCATGCGGCGTCGTACTTCCTTCTTGCGTGCGTGGTCCTTGGGCACTGCTCACTCTTCTCACACCGGCCCCGTGATCCGACGCGCAGAGCGAATCGGGGTCACAAAGTCCGGCGAGGATGCGGAGCACCTTCGGGCTTCGCTGCTCTTCGTTCACGGGCCGAGAGAGCACAGCCGGGACCGTCGCCGCACGGTCCGGATAGCACAACGAGGCAGAGCTCGCCACGTCACGCAATCAGCTACGGCACCGCGTACCGGGTACGGCCGGGTGTTGGGGTCTGACGGCGCGGCCGGTGTGGAAAACCTGTGGCCGGGCGCGGGCACGGGCGGTTGACTGGCACCGGACACGACACTGACCGACCAAGGGGGGTTCGTGGAGGATCCGCAGTTCACGATCGTGGTGAGCGGTGGCTCGCCTGGCGGGGCGACGGCCCTGAAGGCGGTACGCGCGGTCACCGGCCTGAGTCTGTGGCACAGCAAGCAGCTCCTGGACAGCGCACCCGCCACCATACGGGAAGACGTTCCGTTCGAGATCGCCGCCCCCGCAGCCCGCCAGCTGCGCCGGGCCGGCGTGCCCGCCTCCGTCCGGTGCGACTGGTGCCGGCGCACCCTGCCCGACGACGGTACCCCCGTCGACCCCGGGCCCTGTACCTCCTGGGCCTGGCCCACCGCCCACTGCCAGGCCAACTCCCTCACCACCTGCGACTGCGGCTACTGCACCGCCTACGGCCCCCTTCCCGGGCACACCGCCCACCACGGCACCTGAGCTCCCTGTCACCTGTACACAGGCCAGGCACATCGGGGCGGCGGTGGCCTACGGTCCTCGCTGTCGCAGCGCGACGAGACGGGGTGGGGTGGGTGCCAGGCCGGATTGCGAGGCCGCCGGGCTATCTGGCGGCGGCCGCGCGGGCGGAGGACGGGTCCAGCGGCGCCGCAGAGGTCAGGTGGAGTGACTCCGTGACCTGAGTCAACTTCCTTGTCAGTTAGTATTGATGATGTATGGTCAGGTCATTTTTGCAGGTCACGGCGGTGACGCTGCCGGTGGTGCCGGTCCCGGCGTATCACCCCGGGAAGGACTCCGGGATCGACCGCCGCCTGACCGGTCCGTCGTCGACGGTGTGACACCGGCGATCGGCATTGGGAGGGGCATCGTGAACGGCAGGATCGTGACTCTGCTCGGCGTACCCGTACTGCTCGCGGGGCCGGTGCTCGCAGCGGCCCCGGCGCACGCCGGCACCGGGGTGCGGGTCGACGACACGACCGTTTCCGGTGGCGCCTCGGCGACGGTGAACGTCACCATCGCGTACTCCTGCGACGCCGGCGGTTTCGTCGCGTCCGCGACCGCGACCGCCGAGGACCGTACGTCCGGCGCCCTTGGCTACGCCCGTTTCACCCCGAACTGCACGGGCGCGAATGTCGAAGTGACCGTCCCGGTCACGACTTTGAACCAGAGCCGCTACGTCGCGGGTGACACGGCGGCCGTGCGGGCCTCATTGCTCGACGCGACCGACACCGAGGTGGTCGGGAGCATCACCCGGCTCACCGTCGGCACCGCGTAGCCGGGCCGGCTGCGGGCGGCGGGCCGCACGGGCCGGGGAG
>NZ_JBHWIR010000264.1:0-7382 GCF_042731835.1 Kitasatospora sp. NPDC059817
ATCCGACAACCGCTCACCCGCACACGACTTGACCTGCCCCACCCTCGCCACACCACAACCAACGAGACAGACACACCAAAGTCACTGGCATTGGGTCTAGTGCAGCCGGAAGTCCTTGTGCGGCACTGCCCGCTCCCAGACGGCCTCGAACGCGGAGTGGCAGAGCTTCAGGATCTCCGGGTCGGTGCTGATCTCGTCGTCGACGAAGTCGCCCTCGCCGCTGAAGTGGTGGACGACGAGGTACTGCCCGTCGATCAGCCAGAAGTCATTGCCGGGGAGCGCGAGGTCGGTCGTCTGCCTACGCGGAAGCCAGCTGACCTGCTCGCCGGAGGCGATGTTCCGGAACGTGATCTCGTGCTCGAACCGGACGTACTCGCTGACCGGCTCCGACACCACGCGGGCGCGCCGGATCTCGACGCCTCGGGCGGTGGTCTCCTGGACCAACTGCAACCAAGGGCTCCACCACGTCGAACGGTCGGCCGGGTCGTCGCGGAGCCCGTCGAGCCAGCGGACGAACAGCGGATCGTCTCGCATGTAGCCGTCGCGCATCTCAAGGTGAAGCGCCGAGCGGGTGCAGGACCGCAGCAGGTCCTCAAGCGTGGGGGCCGCTGCCACCGTTCACCTCCGGGAAGAACTGCATCATTCGCCTGGGGAATTCGATCACGGTCTCGTGCCCGGGGACGTCCATCTGCGCGAGACGGTCCGGGTCGAGGACCTTCCAGCCCTGGAGGATGTAGTTGCCCGTCACGTCATCGAGGTAGACGGTCGGGGACTTGCCTTCGGGGCTGTCGGGGTCTTGTCCGAGCTTGTGCAGCGCCATCGTGGGCCTCCTCGTGGTTGGAGTCGATCGCTGTGAGAGAGCTTGCCGCACAATTCGGTACCCGCACCACGAACTTGCTTGAACTTGCTCGGCGAGAGCGAGCAGGTTCATGCAGTGGAAGACGCTGACATTCTTTTTGATGCCCTATCAGATCCAGCTTTCGGCAGCCGCGGTGAGCAGCCGCCGGGCGTCCGCGTCGTAGAGCGCACTCGGGGCCAGTAGGTCGAAGACCTTGCGGTACTGGGCGATCTCCTCGGGCAGACCCAGCCGGAGTTCGCCGCTGACGACCTCAACGGAGGCCAACTGGTCGTCGAAGATCCAGAACCCGTGCACGGGTGAGGCGGGCAGGCGTGTGCGGAACGGCACGACGCCCAGGCGCAGGGCCGGGAGGGTCGTCGCGGAGACCAGGCGGTCGATCTGGGCGCGCATCACCTCGGCGGAGGCGGTCCCGTAGAGCAGGGCGGCCTCGGTGAGGAGGATGTGCCAGTGCCGGCCGCCGGGCGAGTGCGAGTACAGGATCTGCTGACGGGCGAGGCGGGCGGCCACGGCGGCGTCCGTGTCCGGCGGGCTGTCGTTGAGCTGGGCGTGCTCGCGGAACCGTGCAGCCGCGTAGTCGGCGGTCTGGAGAAGGCCCGGTACCCAGCAGGGTTCGAATGCGCGGATGGTCTGTGCCGCGGCCTCCATGTCGGCCCAGGACTTCTGGACTGCGGCGTGGCCCTGTCGCAGCTCGTGCCGCCATTGGGCGTACCGGTCGTCCAGCTCGTGCAGTTGGACGACGAGTTCCGCAGCGGCCTCGGGGACGTCGCAGGCGTCGGCCCAGGCCCGGACGTCGGCGACCGTGGGGGATTGCCGCCCTTGCTGGAGCTTGGACACCTTGCTCGCGGGCCAGCCGAGCCGGCCCGCGAGGGTGCGTCCGTCGAGCCCGGCCGCCGTACGGATCGTGCGAAGGCGTCGGCCGAGTTCCAGGCGGGCTTCGTGGACGCCCTGTCGTGTGGTGCTCAACGCGGGCTGCCGGTGAGTCGCAGCTTCACGATTGCTCCTCCTAGCCGAAATTTCTCAAAGTTTCTCACCGGCGTGGTCGTGACGGAAGGTCGGAATCGGCCAACGGCGCGTCGTGGCGGGCGCTTTGAGGGCGGGAATCTGGCTGGGTAACGAGATCGCCCGCTCGTCGGGATCGACGAGCGGGCGAGGGTGCGTAGCTGTGGAGTGGGCCTGCCTCAAGCGCCGAAGAGGCGGCGGCGGGGAGGGCGCGCGACGACCGAGGCGTGTTTGAGGGTGCCGGTGAGCTCGATACGGAGCCGGGGCCTGGCGTCGCCGCCGCTGTCGAAGCGCTGCTTGACCTTGGAGAAGACCAGGGTGAGACCGTCGGTGTCGAGGGTGACGAGGCCCGGCGGGCTGATGATGAGCAGCTTGCCGTGCCGCAGGGACACGTCGATCAGAAGGGTGTCGGCCGTGATCACCGCCTCGGTGAAGTCGAGGACGACCGTGCAGTGCTTCGGCCGCAACTCGATGTGCCGGGGGACCACCCAGCGCCCCGCCCGGGTGTACTTGCCGCCGCGCTGGTCGATGACCAGCACGTCCTTCGGCACGGCCACGGCCGACGCGAAGCTCGGCAGGTCGGTGGTCAGCTCGGCCAGCTCGGCGAGCGTCCGGGCCGAGAGCGCGGCTTCCAGCCGGGTTTCGAGTTCTTCGGGGGTGAGCCGGCCGTCTGCGGCGGCGACCTGCAGCGTTTCTACGATGCGGTCCCGGTCCTGATGGGATGCCCGTAGCGCGGGCAGGTCTCTCGACATGGGTCCACGCTAACCCAGGGCGGGCGGCCCGGAACAGGGAGTTGGGCGGAGGCGGTCAGCACCAAGTGTGCTGACCACTGGGCGTGCGGTAGAGGTTCAGATGAGGTAGTCGAACTCGCCGGCCTTGGCGCCGAGGACGAGGGCGCGGAGTTTGGCGGTGGTGGTGGTGACAATGATGTCGGGGTCGTCGGATTCGCGGAGGTGGCGGAGGTCGTCGTCGCCCTGGGCAAGTTCAAGGCAGGCATCGGCGCCTTCTGCGTCGCTGTAAGACGACTTTTGCCAGACGAGGTGGGACATCGGACGCCTTTCAGGTCTGAAGCTCGTAGAGGAGATGGTGAATGAGCCCCCAAGAGTCACGTGTATCGAGCTTACGCAGGGCGCCGTTGCAGTCGACAGGCGGGAGTGAGAGCTCGCTCAACTGCTGGAACTTCTGCACGTAGGCATCAACATCGACTGGGTCTCCGAGGTGCTCCGAACGCTTCGGGCCGGAGAGGATCACCGTCGACAGCTCAAGGCATCCCGGGTCGCAGAACAGGAATGAAGCCGAGAGCGGCGCATGCCTGGGCGCGGTGAATGGCAGTACCTGGATGCTGACATTCGGCAATTCCGCCACTTCGATCAGATGAAGAAGCTGAGACCGCATGACTGTGTCTCCGGCAAAGCGCATGCGCAGCGCGGCTTCATGGATGACGAACTTGAACTGCCGTGGCTTGTCATCTGCGAGGATCCGCTGTCGGCCGCTTCGGAAACGGACCTGTGTCTGGGGTTCCCATGGGCTCCTGGCGTGACCACCCTCGTAGATCGCCTTCGCGTAGTCGGGTAGTTGCAGCACCCCTGGGATGTAGAGCGAGTCGTAGCTGTGCAGCCGGACGGAGCGGTCCTCTGCCTCGGCCAGATCCAGGGCGAGGGGCGGGACCTTTCCCTTGAACTCGGTCCACCAGCCCTTGCCATCGCTCGCCCCGAGAGCGCGCAAGAGGGCGGCATAGGTCTCATCCGTGCACCCGTAGCCGTCAAGAAGAGTCGCGAGCCGTTCCGAGTCGAGTGCCGTGCGCGCCGCCTCGATGTGGCTGAGCTGCGGCCCGGCGATGCCGATGAGGGCGCCGGCATCCTTGACCGCCAGCCCGGCGGCCTCGCGCAGCCGCCTCAGCTCAGCGCCGAACCGCCGCTGCCGTTCGCTGATTTGGGTCCTGAGTGCCAAGGGGGGTTCCTTCCGTGTCGGGGCAGTCTCCACCCACACGAGTGAGCTTATCCAAGCTGGGTGGGTCTTCTCCGCGATTAGGTTGCACGCGTGAGCCCTGTGCTCTTACTCTCAGTGTTGCACCGGTCACATGACGGATCGTCAGTGACTCCCCCCTCTCCCTCTCGGGGTCTCTCATGCGTGCTTCCAACCCTCCCGACTGGACCGCCGCCCGCACCGAACTGTGCGACCTCCTCACCACCGCCGGCTGGCCGCCCCCCACCATCTGCGACGCCGAACTCGCCCTCCACGAACTCTTCTTCAACGCGTGGAAGCACGCCGGGAGCCTCGCGCCCCTCGTCGTGCTCTCCCTCCTGGAGCGCAGGCTCCGCGTCTCGGTCTGTGACGACAGCCAGACCCTCCCGCCCGAGCCGTGCGCCCCCGCCGACCCCTACGCGCTCTCCGGTCGAGGTCTGCACCTCGTCCGTTCCCTCGCCCACCGCTTCGGCGCCGACCTGCGCAAGCAGGGCAAGGCCGTCTGGTTCGAGCTGCAGTTGGACGCCGCCTGATGCCCCTTCCCCGTCGCCGCCCGATGCTCCCGACCGACCCCCGGATCCGGTACTACACCGACGACCACATCCGCACGCTCCTCGCCGAAGTCGACGAGCGCGGCCGCAGGTTCGGCCTCATCTTCCCCTCCGCCACCATCGACCGCACCATCGACGGCCGCGTCCTCGTCCGCTTCAACACCGCCCCGGCCTCCACGCTCCTCAACCTCCTCTCCCTCCTCCTCGCCGCCGACCGAGACCGCGAAGACCCGTGCGCTTTCTGATCGCCGCTGCTTTCGCCGTCCTCCTCGCCCTGGCGATCGCCACCGTCGTCCTGGGCGTCATCACCGCACTCAACGTTGCAAAGCCCGACGAGGAGGACCCCTGACATGCCCGACCCGGACCCGGACCCCGACTTCGGCCCCAATCCCCTGGCCAACCTCCTGGCCAACGCCCTCGCCGCGACCCACTACGCCGTCGCCGCCGCCTTCAACACCCTCGCCCCCGGCGTCGCCCAGCCCGTCCCCGACGACTTCGACTGGCGCGAACTCGAAGCCTTCATCTTCCACTTGGGCTTCGCCGCCGACGACTCCGACGCCGCCCTCAACCTCTACCGCCTGGTCACCGCCGTCCAACGCATCGCCTACCGCGAGGCCGCCGGTCGCAATGCCGCCGGGCACCCCGCCCGCCTCAACCCCCACCTCAACCCCGGCCCCAGCCTTGCCCCCAACCCCCGCCCGTCCTCCGCCGGATTCACCCGTGGGGGTGGTGCCGGGTGAATGCCACCGACCGTGCCCCACGCGGCCCCTAGCGTGGGCAGGGCCAAGCGCCAGCCACCCCAGGGGAGGGGACCCGACGTGTCCGATGTGCCCGACGTCGCCGAATACCTGCTGCTCTACGTCGAGGGCGACGCAGTCGTGGCGCACGACGCCGACCTGCACCCGCACACGTTCCCCCTCCCGCCCGGCGAGCTGGGCGCCACCATCACCCGGGCCGATGCCGCCGGGGGCGCCCAACTCCTGCTGGCCGTCGGCTCGTCCGGGATCGTCTCCTGCCGCGAGATCTGACGGACCGTCAATCTCCGGGCGTGTTCCGCGCCGACCACCGTCCGCGTCTGATTGGCTACCCGGATGCGAGGCGACAGGCGCCTCCAAGTCAAAGGAACACCGGCATGACGACAGAGCGCACCAACCCGGCGGCCCGGCTCGGGTTCCAGTCCGGGCAGGTCGTCCAGGAGATCGGCTACGACGAGGACGTCGACCAGGACCTCCGCGAGGGCATCGAGTCGATCACCGGCCAGGACCTCGTCGACGAGGACTACGAGGACGTGGCCGACGCCGTCCTGCTCTGGTTCCGCGAGGACGACGGCGACCTTACCGACGCCCTGGTCGACGCCATCGGTCTCCTCCAAGAGGGCGGCATGATCTGGCTGCTCACGCCGAAGTCGGGCCGGGACGGCTACGTCGAGCCCAGCGACGTCAACGAGGCCGCCCAGACCGCCGGCCTCTCCTCGACCAAGGCCATCGGCGCCGCCCCGGACTGGGCCGGCACCCGCCTCATCGCCCCCAAGCGCTGACCTGCCCGGAGCAGGAAGTCGGCCCCGCCGACTTCCTGCTCCGCGCCCCTCACCTCACCGCTGCGGCAGCTCGCACCCGTCCGGCCCGCACGCCTCGCCGCCACCGTCGCCGCCGCCGACCAGCAGGGGCACCGCCACCCGGCTCTCCCAGGCCTGCTCCAGCGCTGCCGTGAACGTCTCGGCCGGCTGGGCGCCCGAGACCCCGAGCCGCCGGTCGAACACGAAGAACGGCACCCCGGTGGCGCCCATCGCGCCCGCCGTCGCCTCGTCCTCGCGCACCGCCTCCGCGTAGGCGTCCGGATCGGCCAGCACCGCCGCCGCGGCCTCGCCGTCCAGCCCCGCCTCGACGGCCAGTTCCACCAGCCGTCCTTCCGCGAAGGCGGACCGCGCGTCGGCGAAGTTGGCCCGGTACAGCGCGTCCAGCAGCTGCCCCTGCCGCCCGTGGTCCTTGGCGAAGTGCAGCAGGCGGTGCATGTCGAAGGAGTTCGCCGCGTCGCGCCCCTCGCGGAGGTACGCCAGCCCCTCCCCGTGCGCGTTGTCCGCGATCCGGGCCTCCGCCGCCTCGGCCTGCTCCAGGCTGAGCCCGTACTTGGCGGCGATCAGCGGGACGACCGGTCGCGCCTCGGCCGGCGAGTGCGGGTCGAGCTCGAAGGAGCGGTGGACGACCTCCACGTCCCCACGGTGGGGGAAGCGCTCCAGGGCCTGCTCGAACCGGGCCTTGCCGATGTAGCACCACGGGCAGTTGATGTCGGTCCAGATCTCCACGCGCACGGCGTCGCTCCCGTCTCCAGCCGTGCGGGGCCTTCCCGCACCCGGCTCCGTGGCCAACGCCGACGACCACCTGAATATTTCTCGTGATGAAATATTCAGGTGCCCGACGGGACCGGCCGCAGCGCAGTCGCGCCGTCGCGGGAAGGCCCACAGGAACGCTTCTCACGTCCCCGAGCCCAGGTGTTCGGCACTCTGCCCGCAGGCCGTTCCGTGCATCGGCGACGGTGGCCGGGGAGGCGCCATCGCCGTTTGCTGGTACGGCAGTTACCGTGTCGGTGACAGCCCGAACGGAAGGCGGACAAGGATGGGAAACTCCGCGCACGTCATGGTGCCGCCGCTCCTCGCGGTCGCGGTGCTCCTGCTCGCCGTCAAGTGGGTCAGGTTGCGGCGGAACGGCAGGCCCGTGCCCTTGCTGCCGCGATCGGGACCGGCCTGGGCGGGCGCGTTGACTGCCGTCGCGGTCGTGCTGGTCACGGGTGCGCTAGCCGGTCGTGCCGGGGATGCGGTCGTGCCGGCCGTCGCGCTCGGGGGGCTGGTCGGGGCCTTCGTGGACCTTCGCTTCGACGCCCGGCGCTGACGTCGTTCCTGGCCGCGGCCACCAGGCGACCCCGCGCGGGGGGAGAAGGGAACGCCGCCATGCCCCCCCCACCCGAGCGGGGGACCCCGAGCTTTTTGCCCCCCCCCCCGCCGGGGGCGGGCC
>NZ_JBHWIR010000265.1:0-7249 GCF_042731835.1 Kitasatospora sp. NPDC059817
GGGCGGCGCGCCCGCGCGCCCCCCCCCCCCCCCCCCCGGCCTGGGCGGCGATCTGGATCTCGCAGGCCTTGTCCAGGTAGTACATCCGCAGGAAGGCCTCGCCCGGTGTGCGGCCGACGGTCAGCAGGCCGTGGTTGCGCAGGATCAGCGCCGGGTGCCCGCCGAGGTCGGTGACCAGTCGCTCCTGTTCGGCGAGGTTGAGCGCGACGCCCTCGTAGTCGTGGTAGCCGACCCGGTCGTGGAACTCCATCGAGATCTGGTTGAGGGGCAGCAGCCCGTCCCGCTGGGCGGCGACCGCGCAGCCCGCCCGGGTGTGCGTGTGCAGCACGCAGTGGGCGTCCTGGCGGGCCGCGTGGACGGCGCTGTGGATCACGAAGCCCGCCGGGTTGACCAGATGGGGGGTCGGCTCCACCGGGTTCCCGGCCAGGTCGATCTTGACCAGGTCGGAGGCGGTGATCTCCTCGAACAGCAGGCCGTACGGGTTGATCAGGAAGTGCTGCTCGGGGCCGGGGACGCGGACCGAGATGTGGGTGAAGATCAGGTCGGTCATCCGGAAGTGGGCGACCAGCCGGTACACGGCGGCGAGTTCGCGGCGCAGCCGGGCCTCGTCCGGTGCGGGCGGGGTGGTCGGTACGGACGCAGTGGGCGGTCCGGACGTGACAGTCGGGACGGTCGGTGCGGCGGGCAGGCCCATGAGGCTTCCTCTCAGAGTGCGGCGGCCGGGGCGGTGGCGGCGGGAGCGGCCGGGGTCTCGGCCTGCCCGGCGAGCCGGCCGCGCCAGTGCTCCAGCACGGTGGCATCGGTCGGGCGGGTGGCCAGGCTGACGGCCAGGTAGGCGACCAGGCTCACGGCGAGGCCGAAGTAGATCGGCTCGTTGGCGAGGACACCCTTGGCGGCCATCAGCGCGATCACGGTGCCGCCGCCCGCGACCATCGCGGCGAGCGCGCCCGGCAGGTTGCCGCGCCGCCAGACCAGCCCGCCCAGGATCGGCACCAGCAGACCGCCGACCAACAGGTTGTACGCGACGGTGAGCGCCGAGATCACGTCGTCCAGGACGCAGGCGACGCTGATCGACAAGATGCCGAGGGCCACGATCGCCAGCCGGTTGGACCGCACCTCGTCATGGTCCGTGGCCGCGGTGCCGGGCCTTCCCCGGCCGACGAGCGTGCGTACCCGGGCCCAGATGTCGTTGTTGGCCACGGTGGCGGAGGCGATCAGCGCGCCGCTCGCGGTCGACATCATCGCGGACAGCGCCGCCGCCAGGACCAGGCCGCGCACCCCGGCCGGCAGCGTGTCCTTCACGATGGTCGCGAACGCGCTGTCGGGGCTGGCCAGTTGGGGGTAGAGCGCCTTGGTGGCCATCCCGATCACCGCGCCGGCGACGGCGTACGCCAGGCAGTAGGCGCCGGCCACCGTGCCGCCGTACGTGGCCACCCGGTCGGTGCGGGCGGTGAACACCCGCTGCCAGATGTCCTGGCCGATCAGCATGCCGAAGGTGTAGATCAGCACGTAGGTGAAGATGGTGTCGCCGCCGATCGATCCGAACGAGAAGTAGCCGGACGGCAGTTCGGCCTTCAGCTGGGCGAGGCCGCCGGCCTTCACGACGGCGACCGGCAGCAGCAGGAACAGCACCCCGATGCTCTTCACCACGAACTGCACCATGTCGGTGAGGGTGATCGACCACATGCCTCCGAGCGCCGAGTAGCCGACCACGATGGTGCCGCCGATCACCACGGCCGCCCAGCGGGGCACGTCGAACAGCACGTCGAAGACGCTGGCGTAGGCGATCGTCGAAGTCACCGCCAGCATCAGGGTGTAGACCCACATGACCACGCCGGAGATCACGCTCGCCGCCCCGCCGTAGCGCAGCGACAGCATCTCGGCCACGGTGTACACCCGCAGTCGGGCGATCCGGGCGGAGAAGAGGATGCTCAGCGCCAGCAGGCCGAGCCCGATGGCGAACACCATCCAGGCGCCCGACAGGCCGTAGGAGTAGCCGAGCCGCACGCCGCCGATGGTGGACGCGCCGCCGAGCACGACGGCGGCCATCGTCCCCGTGTACAGCACCGGGCCCAGCCGGCGGCCCGCGACGAGGAAGTCCGCCTTCGAGGAGGCGCGCCGCTTGCCCCACCAGCCGACGCCGACGATGCCCAACAGATAGCCGATCATCACGACGTAGTCGAGGGTCATGGGGGGTCCTCCGATCCGGCCGGACGCGCTGGGGGAGCGGGCCGGGCCAGGGCTGTGGGTGGGGGAGCAGGCGGGGCGCACAGGAAAGGCGGGGAACGGGGGGCGAGCCGGGGGTGCCCGAAGGAAAACGCCGTGCGCTGAACCTAAACCGCCCCACCTGGCCTGCAGAAGTATCGGATTCATCCAATATCGTGGGGTCAGATGTGCAAAACCTCCGACGAAAGGCCGCCGGCGTGCCCGACCCAGCCCCCGCTCCCGCCTCCGGCAGCCCCGCCGTCCCGCTGACCGTCCTGCTCGCCGACCCCGTGCTCGGACTGCGCCGGATCGCCGGACCGGCCGACGACCGGCTGATCGGCACCGTCGGCACCACCGAGGTCGAGAACCCCGGCCCCTACCTGCTCGGCGGCGAACTGCTGCTCACCGCCGGAGTCCGCCTCCCGAAGGACGCCGAGGGCATCGACGCCTACGTGCGCTGCGTCGTCGAAGCGGGCGCCGCCGCACTCGGCTTCGGCGTCGCACCGGTCTACGACGAGGTGCCGGCCGACCTGGTCGCCGCCTGCGACCGGCACGGCCTGCCCCTGCTGCGGGTGCCCGACGGCACCCCGTTCGTCGCCGTCGGCCGGGCCGCCTACTCGGCGATGGCCGAAGCCGCCCACCGCGGCCTGCGGCAGATCTCCGAAGCCCAGTCCGCACTCGCCTCCGCGGCCGCCCGCCCCGACGCGCTGCGCGCGGTCGTCCAGCAACTCGCCGTGCACCTGGGCGGTTGGACGGCACTGCTGGACGGGCGCGGCGTCGAACTGTTCAGCGCCGGAGCGCGCCCGCCTGTGCCGGTCCTGGCCGAACTGCGCGCCCTCGCGGAACGGACCACCGCGCGCGCCGCAGGCCGCGCCCAGCCTCCGACCGCCGCCGCCCAGCACCACGCTGGGCGGCACCTGACCGTGCGGACCCTGCCCGGCTCGGACGGTTCCGGCGGCCCGCTCACGCTCGTCACCGCCGCCGAGGAACCGCCGACCGCCGTCCACCGGTCCGTGGCCGGGGTGGCCGTGGTGCTGCTCTCGCTGCTCACCAGCCCGCGGCACGCGCTCGGCACGGACGCCCGCAGCGCGGGAGCCCTGGTGCGGCTCCTGCTCGGCGCCGCACCGGAGGAGGCGGCCGCCGCCCTGCTGCCGCCCGACGGGGCCTGGGTGGTCGTGCACGGTCGGCTGACCGGCCGGGCGGGCGGCGGCGGGGAGGCCGTCCAACTCGCCGCCCTCGGCACCGCCCTCGGCACACCGCACCTGCACCTGGACGGGACCTGGCTGCGGGCGCTGCTGCCCGGCTCGGCGGCTCCGGACCGGGTCGTGGACACCGAATCCGCCGCCCGGCTCGGCTGGACGCTCGGCGTCAGCGCGCCCGCCCCCACGGCGGAGCTGAGGATCGCCGACGCCCAGGCCGACCGGGCCCTGCGTCACGCGCTGGCCACCGGTGCCGCCGCCGTCCACCACCGCGAGGCCGTCGGGCCGAGCGTCCACTCCCTGGTCGCCCCCGAGGACGCCGCCGCCCTCGCCCGCAGCACCTTCGCCCCGCTGACCGCCGCGGGCACCCCCGGGCCGGCCGTGCTCCGGGAGACCCTGCGCACCTGGCTCGCCCTGCACGGCAGCTGGGACCGCACCGCGGCGGCGCTCCAGCTCCACCGCAACACCGTGCGCCAACGCATCGCCCGGGTCGGCGAGTTGCTCGCCGTCGACCTCGGCGACGCGGAGGTCCGGATGGAACTCTGGTTCGCCCTGCGCTGGCTCCCGCCCGGCGCGAACTGACCACGGGCCGCCGGCGCCGTCCGGCGGCGAGACGTGCGTGCGGGGCCCGGTCAACGGCGGGCCAACACCGCGACCTCCCAGCCAAAGCCCACCACCAGCCGGCCATCCGGCGCCACGGCCACCGTGCAGACCGGCATCGGGAACACCAGCTCCGGCCCGACCTGCTGGCCCGTGGTCAGATCCCCGCCTGCACATGGGCAGCGCACCGCCAGGACGCGAGCGCCGGCACACGAACACGAAGCGTCACGTTGGCGTAGGCCTCCTGCCGGGCGTCAGCCGAGGGCGGTGTCGAGGAAGGCGTGCCAGGCGGCGTGGACGCGGGCGGCGTGGTTCCCGCCACCGTCGTTGCCGTCCTCGCTCCTGCCCCCGCTCCCGTCCCCGCTCCCGCCGCCGTCGGCGAGGAGGTCCAGCAGCAGGCCGCGGAGGACGGCCAGCACCACGGTGGGATTCGCGCCGGTGCCGTCCAGGACGCGCTCCAGCGGCGGCAGCCACTCGTCCAGCGAGGCGGTGCCGAAGTCCAGCCAGGGCCCGGAGCCGCCGAAGGCGCGGACGTATCCCTCGAAGAACAGGCGCAGCGCGCCCCGGTGCTCGGGCTTCGTCAGCCACTCCCAGAGCAGTTCGAGGGTCTCGCGGGCGTCGCCGCCCTCGGCGTCTATCGTTCCACTGACACGACTGTTTCAGTGGAAGTGTCCTCCTGGAAGGGATGCCAGCATGGCCGCCACCGCACCCGGATCCGCGACCGTCCGCGAGGCCGTCCGCCCCGGGGACCTCGGCACCGTCGCCGCCCTGCACGGTGTCCTCTACGCCCGCGAGTACGGCACGGACGAGACCATGGAGGCCTATGTCGCCGCCGGGATGGCCGAGTTGGTCCTCGCCCGGGCCCGCGAGGGCGGTGCGGCGCCCGGTCGTCTGTGGGTCGCCGAGCTCGACGGCCGCGTGGTCGGCGCCGCCGGCCTCGTCCGGGCGGACGAACGCCCGGGCTGGGGCCAGCTGCGGTGGGTGCTCCTCGACCCGGTCGCCCGGGGCCGGGGCCTGGGCGGCCGGCTGCTGGACACCGCCCTGGACGAGGCCCGCGCCCGTTCGTACGAGGGCGTGCTGCTGTGGACCATCGCGGGCCTCGACGCAGCCCACCACCTGTACGCGAAGGCCGGTTTCGAGCTCACCGTCTCCCGTTCCGCCCGCAAGTTCGGCCTGGACACGGTCGAGCAGCGGATGGACCTGCGGCTCTGAGCGGGCGTCTGGCATAGGCGACTGGCACCCTTCCATCTTCCGCTCTTCAGGGCTTCAGGGCTTCAGGGTTTCGGGCCGAGGGAGCCACTCGCCCGGCAGAGCTCCGCGTACCGTCCGGCGTGGGCGAGAAGGTCCGCGTGCGTGCCCGACTCGACGACCCGGCCGCCGTCCAGAACGATGATCCGGTCGGCATGCCGGACGGTGGACAACCGGTGGGCGATCGTGATCGTGGTACGGCCCACGGAGAGCGCGTCAAGCGCTCGCTGGACCGCCTTCTCGGTGATCGTGTCCAGTGCGCTGGTGGCCTCGTCCAGGACGAGGACCGGCGGATTCCTCAGCATCGTCCGGGCGATCGCCAGGCGCTGTTTCTCGCCGCCGGAGAACCGGTACCCGCGCTCGCCCACGATGGTGTCGTACCCCTTCGGCAGGCTTTCGATCAGTTCATGGATCTGAGCGGCTTCGGCGGCGGCCGCCAGCTCACTCGCCGTCGCTCCGGGCTTGGCGAACCGCAGGTTGTCGGCCACGGTCGTGTGGAAGAGATGGGTGTCCTGCAAGACGATGCCGACCGTCTCGGCAAGGGTGGCGAAGCTGAGGTCACGGATGTCGACGCCGTCGATGGTGATCCGACCGCCCGTGACGTCGTAGAGGCGCGGAACCAGATGGCCGAGGGTGGTCTTGCCCGCGCCGGTGGCGCCGATGACCGCCAGCTTCTCACCGGCCGGCAGGTCGAAGTCGACCCCCTGGAGGACGGGCCCCGAAGCCGGGTAGGAGAAGCTCACCTGCTCGAAGCGGACGTGTCCGTGGCGCCCGGTGAGCGGAGCGGGATCCCTGGGCTCCGCGACGTCGACCTCGAGGTCCAGGTACTCGAAGACCCGGTCGAACAGGACCATGGAGCTCTGGATACCGATGCCGGTCTGCAACAGGGTCATGACCGGCCCGAAGAGGCCCTGTTGGAGAGCGGTGAACGCGACGACGGTGCCCACGGATATGGTCGGGCCACCGTGCCCACCGACGATTCCGGCCGTCCAGTAGAACGCTATCGGCATCGCGGCCACGATGATCGAGATGATGGACTGGCGCCATCGCCCGGCCATCGAGGACCGGACGGTCAGATCCGCGAGGTCCCGCGACCGCCCCGCGAACTCCTTGACGAGCGTGTCGGTGCGCCCCATCGTGCGGCCCAGCAGGAAGCCGCTGACCGACAGCGACTCCTCGATCAGGCTGAACATCACGGCGATCAGGCTCTGTTGCTGCTCGACGATCCCGCGCCGCTCCGCGCCGACCTTGCGGCTGATCCCGACGAAGAACGGGAGCACCCCGAGGGACACGGCCGTCAACTGCCAGTTCAGGGAGAGCATCGCCAGCAACGTGGCCACCACCGTGGTGGCACTGGCGACGATCGTGGCGGCCGCGCCGGTCACCGTCGACTGCATGGCACCGATGTCATTGGCGATCCGGGACTGCACCTCGCCCGTGCGGGTCGCCGTGAAGAAGGACAGGGACATCCGCTGCAGATGCGTGTAGACCGCGGTGCGCAGGTCGTCCATCACCCGCTGCCCCAGCGTGACCAACAGGTAGGCCTGGAGCACTCCGGCGGACGTGCTGGCCACCACCAGGGCGAACATCCCGGCGGCCAGCCCGGTCAGCAGTCCGAGCCGGTCCTGGGGCAACGCGACGTCGAAGATCTGCCGCAGCATGAACGGCGGTGCGATTGCGGCCAGCGATCCGGCGGCCACCAGCAGCAGCACGGCGCCGAGCCGGAGCCGGTGCGGCACGAACAGGCCCATGGCCCTGACCAGTGGTGCGTGCCGCCTGTTCTTCTGTTCTCCGGCCAAGGGGCTCCTCCCTTCTCTCAGTCGGGCGCGTCCGCCCCCCGGGCCGCCGCCCCCGGCCCCGCGCCCCCCCCGCCCGCCCCGGCCGGCGGGCGTGGGGTGGAGCTTGGGGTGCTGTGGTGCGGCCGCTACGGGCCCGCCACGGGGGCCCAGCCCGCGACCCGGTGGGGACCGCGCTCACCGTGCTGTGGGGCCTTGGCC
>NZ_JBHWIR010000266.1:0-7181 GCF_042731835.1 Kitasatospora sp. NPDC059817
TCGGCGTATTCGGTGTTGACGTGCGGGGAGCAATCCCCGCGAGCGCGGGGCCGACGAACAGATGGTCAGTGACCCGGGTCGAATCGGGGAGCAATCCCCGCGAGCGCGGGGCCGACCGTCTGGTGACCACCGGAGAGGCCGTGCTCTCGGAGCAATCCCCGCGAGCGCGGGGCCGACAGGTCGTCGGCGTATTCGGTGTTGACGTGCGGGGAGCAATCCCCGCGAGCGCGGGGCCGACACCAGGTCAGCGAGCGGACCGCGGAACGCGCGAGAGCAATCCCCGCGAGCGCGGGGCCGACACCAGGTCAGCGAGCGGACCGCGGAACGCGCGAGAGCAATCCCCGCGAGCGCGGGGCCGATTAGGGCAGTTCCGGCACGGCCTGCCACGGGTCGGAGCAATCCCCGCGAGCGCGGGGCCGATACCCACCCGCCCGACACCACCCCAGAGCCCCCGGAGCAATCCCCGCGAGCGCGGGGCCGATCCGAGGGCGGCGACAACTCCGCCGAGGCCGAGGGAGCAATCCCCGCGAGCGCGGGGCCGATTCGGTGGGGATGACGTACTCCGGGTAGGCCGGGGAGCAATCCCCGCGCGTGCGGGGCCGATACTTCCTGACCTGTGGTGATTCGTGTCAGGGGCCGTCAGTTGATTCAGTTCGATTAGGCAGGCGGTCTGTGAAGGAGTTCATGCTTCTTCTTGCGGGTGGGGGAGTTGTCAGCTGTGTCTTGCGCTCCCGAAGCGTACTCGTGTGGGGAGGTTCGGGGCGGTGCTTGGGGGCGGTTGGCGTTGGTATCCGCCCGAGGCCAGGAGGTGGCTGGGTGGGCGGGGGTGACGTGTTGCTGTCGCAGATGCTGTGTGCCGTGGTGGTGGCTGAGGTTGTTTGGGATCGCTTCCTGCCGCTGGTGACGTCGGGGCGTCTTGATGCTCTCGCGCGGGCCGAGGCACGGTGCCGAGCGGCAGGTCCGCCAGCAGCCTCCTGCTCGCCAGCTTGCCGCTCGTTGTCCCGGTGCCGGGCTCAGGGGTGTTGTCCGCTGTCCTGGAGGCCGTTCCGGTGGGTGGTGAAGGTGTCGATTGCGGGGTGTTGGCAGACGGTGTCGGCGAACTCGAAGGCGTCGCGGCGGGCGTCGGGCAGCACCGTGGTGTGTTGCCAGTGGCGCGGGTTCGCGTGCCGGTCGAAGGCGGTTGGACACCGTCTTCGACCAGCCCTGGCGGGCTCGTGTCCGCCTTGCTCGCACCCTCGACGAGACCAGCTCCCGGTGGTCACCGGTGCGAGGGGCTGGTCTCCTGAACCATCCCCGCGAGCGCGGGGCCGATCTCATGATCCAGCGCCTGCTGATCCTGGACGGGGAGCGATCCCCGCGAGCGCGGGGCCGATTCGGGGTCGTAGGCGAGGAACAGGTGGTCGGCGGAGCGATCCCCGCGAGCGCGGGGCCGATGCCATGACCAACACGCCGGCGTCCGCCGAAGAAGAGCGATCCCCGCGAGCGCGGGGCCGATACCGGCCAGCCCGGCGACTGGGGCCACTCCCCGGAGCGATCCCCGCGAGCGCGGGGCCGATTGGCTTGTCGGGTGCTTTATGAGCACATCGGCGGAGCGATCCCCGCGAGCGCGGGGCCGATGGGCTGGGGACAGGGATCGGTCGGAGGGTTCGGGAGCGATCCCCGCGAGCGCGGGGCCGATACTTTCTGACCTGCGGTGATTAGCGGTTGAGGGGCTTGATTGATTCAGTTCGATTGGTAGAGGTCCCGTCGAACAGTCGATGCGTTGTTGCCATCTCTCCTTGCCCCAGGGCTGGTTGTCAGTGTCGTGGCCTGACTCCCCGAAGCGTACCCGCACGTGGAGATTGAGACGATGATCGAGGACCGCTGGCAGTGGTACCTGCCCAAAGTCAGGGGCTGGCTGGGTGCGCTGTGGGGTAAGTCCGTCGGGCGGGCTGGGGATCTGCCACGGGACAGTCCCCGCAAGTGTTGGGCCAACAGCGTGAGTTCGGCGATGGCAATGTGCCCAGCGGAGCAATCCCCGCGAGCGCGGGGCCGACCCGTGGCCGGACCGCTGGGCGGACTACGCCTGGGAGCAATCCCCGCGAGCGCGGGGCCGACCCCGACGCCGACCTCCGCGCCAGCGTCTTCGAGGAGCAATCCCCGCGAGCGCGGGGCCGACGCCACCGAAGGACGACACCGTGCCGCCTCCCCGGAGCAATCCCCGCGAGCGCGGGGCCGACAACTGCTCCGCCGGTCCCACCGTCGCGGAGACGGAGCAATCCCCGCGAGCGCGGGGCCGACACTTCCTGACCTGCGGCGATTCGTGTCAGGGACCGTCAGTAGATTCAGTTCGATTGGGCAGGCGGCGTGTGAAGGAGTTCATGGGCCCGGATCCTCTCGCTTAGGCGACAGGCGGACCCCACGCAGGAGCAGCTTGGGGAGCGCGCCGGACTCGGCCGGCGCACGATCGGGCGGATCGAGAACGGCCTCGCACCTGCGACGCTCGACCAACTCGGCGCCATCGCGCGGGCAATCGGCGTGCCACTCTGGCGTCTGGTCCGCGACGAGTAGCCCTGGCCGACCATCGGGCCGGCCAGGGCCTTGACCTGCTGCTACTCGCCTCGAAGCGGCTCCATGACGAACCCGAGCCGCGGGGGTACAGGCTCGCCGTCGGGACGTTCGAGCAATGGCCCGAAAGCTTCGAAGTCCTGCTGCCGGTAGCACGCGACCAGGTCTGCGTACCGCGGATCGATCCACTCCATCGGATGCCTCCTACTCGGGTCAGCAGCGTACGCGTTCCGAGTCCGCTATTCAGCGGGCTTGGTGCAGGGCTTCTCCGGTTTCTTCATCGGCCTGATTGAACAGCTGGGCGAGTGCTGACAGCTCGCCGCTACGGTCACCAGGGTGTCGTCCGTCGGCGGCCGCCACAGTTCCTGGTCGACCTCGAAGCCCGCCTCCCGGATGGCAGCCTGGGTCTGCTCCATGATGTCCTGGTCGAAGTTGCCCGGGTCGAATCCCGGGCTGTGGTGCACGAACCGGCCCTCGCGCTCGCACAACTCCGCGTACGCCTCGGTGTGGACGAGGAACGCGTGCCAGCCCTCGTCCACGATCCTGGACGGCGCCATGGCCAGGTGCGGGCGGCGGGCGCCCACGACCACGAACGCGATGGCTTCCCGGGTGATCCGGGTGGCCATCGCGACGTCCATGCCCTCGTTGTTGGAGAGCACGGTGGAGATGACGGAGCCGAACGTCGCCGCGCTCACGAACTGGTCCGGAGCGGTCGGGGGCGGCGCCAGCGCCGGGTTGGGTTCGGGAGTGATCATGGTAGTGCTCCTCTCGGTGTGTCGAGTGGTGCAACCTCCTGGGCCGACGTCGTCGTCAGGCCCGGGGAGGAGACGGAGGGTTGATCAGGGCGTTTCGACCTGATCGCGAGGGGGCTGGTTCGGGCCACCGGTGGGAGATCCGCTCGGCAGGTTGCGAACGCAGGGGCACCCCGACTGGTCGCAGAGGCATACCAGCGCCCGAGCACCGCACTCGCCCCACCGGCCGCCGGGACACCCGTGGTGGGCGTCGAGTTGGCACTCGGCGCTGACGTAGCGCCCGGCCTGGGCTGTGTCCAGAGTGATGACGATGCCGGACGGGACGTCCGGTCTGGAGATCATTGCGGCTCCTCCAGTTCGGCCCAAACGGCCACCGCACCAGTTGCGTCCGTGGATCCCCATGAGGTGCAGGACTGCACGATGGCCAGGACATCAGCCCAGCGTTCGACTGATTCGTCGACAGGCGCGGGGACGCTCAGGCGCACTACTCCAGCGTTGGGGCGCGTAACGCGTACGTGGGCGCCTGTGGCCTGACCGAGCGCAGCCTTCACGGCTCCTGCGCACATGCCGATCTGCACCGATCCCCCAGTACATGTAAGGATTAGCTCTACACATACAGTAGGGCCTGGCCGCATACTCTGTCACCCACCGAGCACGGAACGTAGGAGGACATGCATGGCAGGCGACGCCGAATCCCCCTACCTCCGCATCGCAGACCACATCCGCGAACGGATCCTCGCCGGCCAGCTCGCAGCCGGAGCCCAGTTGCCATCTCTCGCTGCACTACGTGAGGAATTCGGCTACTCCCACGGCGTCGGCCAGAACGCCTACCGGCTACTCGAATCCGAGGGCCTGGTCGTCGCCCGCCATGGCCGCGGCTACTACGTCCGCAGCCAGGAACCGCCCACCGTCCTGGTGCGCCGTCAACGCGTACCCCGCGGCGACGGCAGCCCGACGGAGGCCACCCTCGCCAGACAGGGTGTCGCCGGTACTTGGCGGCACGAATCTCAGCCTCGTGCCGCCGAGGCCCGCATCGCGGCCCGGCTGGAAATCCAGCCCGGCGATCCGGTGATGCACACGACCTACGTGTACCTGGCCGACGGAGACCCGGTGCAGCTCGCAGAGAGCTGGGAACCGATGGCCACCACTGGCGGCAGCTTGATTGTCCTGCCCGAGGCCGGTCCACACGCTGGTATCGGCGTCGCCGACCGCATGGCGATCATCGGCATCGACGTGGGCGTGCCCGTTGAGCGCGTGAGCGCCAGGGCTGCCACGCGACCTGAGGCTCAGACCCTCGGCGTTGCACCCGCTGTCCCGGTGATGGCAATTGAACGGACCTACTACGACCAGGCCACCGGGCGCCCAGTTGAGACCGCAGACATCGTGCTCACCTCGCGCTGGGTTGCTGAGTACGGGCGCGCCCCACGTTCCTGACCTGCATGGTCCGATGCCGGTCGCACGATGGCGGCATGGCCGGCACGCCGACGGACGGTCCTGTACGAGCCGGATGCGGACGGCGTGTGGCGGTGGACGCACGACACCCCGTAACGACGAAGCGCCCCCGCCCGGCCGAAGCCGAGCGGGGGCGGAGCGATCCCCGCGGGCGCGGGGCCGATAAGGAGCGCAAAGCCCGATACCGGCCGGCGGAGGAGCAATCCCCGCGAGCGCGGGGCCGATAGGAGACCGGGATCGACGTCGAGGTGGCCACGGGAGCGATCCCCACGAGCGCGAGACCGATCAAGCGTCGACGGAGCTGCACCGGGCTGCCCGGGAGCGATCCCTGTGGGCGCGGGGCCGATGGCAGCGACCGCGGTCGGAACGCGGAAGCCTGAGAGCGATCCCCGCGAGCGCGGGGCCGATCCCCGGCCGAGGAAAATGCCGGAGTGTCCCACAGAGCGATCCCCGCGAGCGCGGCGCCGATAGGGCCGTGCTGTTCCCCGGCGAGCCGGTGCTGGAGCAATCCCCGCATGTGCGGGGCCAACCCGTACAAGGTGGAGCAGGACATCGAGCGGCGGGAGCAATCCCCGCGAGCGCGGGGCCGACCCGCGAAGAAGGCCGGCCCCCCGTCCGCCCGGAGCAATCCCCGCGAGCGCGGGGCCGACATGCCCGCGATCTGCTGGAAGGCGGTGCCGGCGGAGCAATCCCCGCGAGCGCGGGCCCGATCAGTCACGTCCGGATTCGTCTTCCGGTCTGGAGGAGTAATCCCGGCGTGTGCGGGGCCGACACCGCGGCCTTCGCCTTGATGGTGCCGAAGGTGGAGCAATCCCCCGCGAGCGCGGGGCCGATATGTAGATGACGTACGCCCTCTTCCTCTACGGGGAGCAGTCCCGCGAGCGCGGGGCCGATCCCCGCCTCCCCATGGGTCGGGGTGGCGGGGGTGGGGGAGCAATCCCCGCGAGCGCGGGGCCAACAGCGCGAGTTCGGCGAGGGCGACGTGCTCAGCGGAGCAACCCCCGCGAGCGCGGGGTCGACTGGGCCGTGCCGTTCCCCGGTGAGCCGGTGCTGGAGTAATCCACGCGTGTGCTGAGCCGACCCGCGCCTGCGGACGCCGAAGAGCATCGGCCAGGAGCGATCCCCGCGAGCGCGGGGCCGACGACACCGACACCGTCGCCGACGCCCTGAAAGAGGAACAATCCCCGCGAGCGCGGGGCCAACCACGCCGGATATCGCCTGCGCGGCTTCCTCGACGGAGCAATCCCCGCGAGCGTGGGGCCGACTGGCCGAGCCACAGAGGTACGGCGCCGATGTGGGAGCGATCCCCGCGTGTGCGGGGTCGACACTGCGTCAAGGACGCACCCGGGGACGTACCCCGAGTAATCCCCGCGCGTGCGGGGCCGACTCCTTGTGAAGCCGCTCACCGAACCCGCTGAAGGAGCAATCCCCGCGGGCGCGGGGCCGGCGACTCGTCCGAATTGGCGCGGATGAAGAGGTAGGAGCAATCCCCGCGAGCGTGGGGCCGACCGCCCCCACAAGTCTCGGTCGACCAGGCCCGCGGAGCGATCCCCGCGAGCGCGGGGCCGATACCCGAACAACATCGGGGCTGACCGACGTCCCAGAGCAATCCCCGCGAGCGCGGGGCCGATGGCGAGGGCCTGGACGGCGGTCTCCACCAGCGGGAGCAACCCCCGCGAGCGCGGGGCCGATCGGCGGGTCGGTCAGACCTTCGGGGCGTACGGCGAGCAATCCCCGCGAGCGCGGGGCCGATACCGACCGGGCACCCTGCCGGGGCGACCTGCGAGAGCAATCCCCGCGCGTGCGGGGCCGACAGAGCAGACGGGACACCGCCAGCCTGGCACGCGGAGCAATCCCCGCGCGTGCGGGGCCGACCGCGTCACCGACCGGACGGGCGGCCCTGTGGAAGGAGCAATCCCCGCGCGTGCGGGGCCGACGTGATTCTCGGTGGTGACGCGGACGTGGACAAGGAGCAATCCCCGCGCGTGCGGGGCCGACGTCACGTGCACGCAGCACCGCAGCGTGCCGTCCGAGCAATCCCCGCGCGTGCGGGGCCGATTCCAGCAGGGCGAGGTAGTCGGGGTGGGCGGTGGAGCAATCCCCGCGCGTGCGGGGCCGATAGCCCCGGTCCACCTGACCTCGTTCTGACCTCGGAGCAATCCCCGCGCGTGCGGGGCCGATCGCCCGGGGCCTGCTCCAGCGCGGCCTTGAGGAGAGCAATCCCCGCGCGTGCGGGGCCGATCGCCGCGGCCTCGCTGCCGTCCTCCTCAGCCTGGAGCAATCCCCGCGCGTGCGGGGCCGATCCGGCGGTAATCCGCGGTGGTGCTGCCGCCGCGGAGCAATCCCCGCGCGTGCGGGGCCGATACTTCCTGACCTGTGGTGATTCGTGTCAGGGGCCGTCAGTTGATTCAGTTCGATTGGGCAGGCGGT
>NZ_JBHWIR010000267.1:0-5575 GCF_042731835.1 Kitasatospora sp. NPDC059817
CTCAAAGCAGCCTGATCTTCTCCCCTCCACGTATTTCCGGGGAGCAGCACTAGTACCAACCAGTGCAGGCGATGTTGTAGGTCCACTGAGGGTTTGTGTAGGGGCTTCCGAGCCACTCGCTCGCGCCGCACGCCCGGTACCAGACACCGCCGTCGTCGTACTTCTCAGGCAGGGAGGCGCCGGTTTGGGTGTAGATCCGGTTGACGAACGAGTCCCATGTCTTGCCGCCGTTGTACGAACGGTCGTAGTAATAGGCAACCGTATTGCCGTCGAGTGCTTGGAGCCAGCTGTCGACGTAGTTGTGCCCGTCGCTCTTCGTGTAGCGATGAATCTGCACGGTGTTCCCGAACTGAGTCCCTGGACGCCAGGTGGCCTCGTTCGTCACGTCCGTAACGGTCCTGGAGGTCGCCGCCGCTGTGCCGACGGCCGGCCCCACGAGCGCGGCCGACACAGCCAGCATCACGGTCGCTGACACCAGTCCCATCCGCTTCGCCATAATCCACCCCTCTCCATTGCTGATATGCCTATGTCAACATCGATGGCCGACGCAACCACCAGCCCCGCCACGAGTTGGCCGGAAGGTCGCGATAATGAACCGGAAACCCTCTGTGACCGGACACGGTGACCAAGCCGCGCAAGCGGCCAGACGTTTCGGCCGCCGAGCTGGAGAGCGCGCCGGGCCCGAACGGATACCCGGTCGAGACGTGGCGGGCGCCGGTGACCCACGGGCACGGCCGCGCCCCTGCTGCGCGAGGCCACACATGGAACTTCCGGCCGATCAGCGTCGCCACCCGCGCGCCGGTCCACACCTGGTCCTCGTCCCAGCCGTGAGCGGCCGGGCCCTGCTCAAGGTAGGCGGCCAGCTTCTCCTGGCAGCGCGCGGACAGCTTGCAACGCCGGCCGCTCGTCCCTCGTGAGGCCAGGGCCGCCACCCCGCCCTCCATCCACTCCTGGCGCCACCGATAGGCCGACTTCGAGCTCACCCGCAACCTGCGGGCGACCTCCGGCGGCCCCAGCCCATCGGCGAACAACCCGGCGGCCTCCAGCCGCACCTCCTCGCGACGCTGGCGACCTTTCGCCGTCAGCCCGCCCCCATCCACATATCGCATACCTACGACATAGCGCGCAAGTGACCATCAGTCAGCTACATGAACAGGCCAATCACCCCGAAGCGCCGAAGTCAGTAACTCCTGCACGACCTCGCCGGGTTGGTCGGCCAGGCGGTTGGTCCGGCGATGGTAGCGCTCGACGACTCCGGGAATCTGCTCGCGGAACGTCTGCCGCGGGCGGCAGAGCACCGGGCACACCGTCGCCGCAACCTCACCGAGACGACGACCCGCGGTCCGTCCACTGGCACGTCCGCGACCACCCTCCCGTGGAACCCGTGCCCCGCCCCGTAGGCGTCCCGCATGCGGGGCACGGCGCCGGATCGTCCCGGGTCTGCGCTGTCACCCGGATCCAGCCGGCTTCATCTGCCACGTCCTCGATGACCAGTGTCGACAACCCCGAAAACACCACACTCACAGGCTCGTTGACATCCAGCACGCCATGCCAACGATGCCGGTGACCCTTCGGTACCACCGATTACGGGACAGGGCCGAATTCATGACACTCCCGTTCCGGGACGGCGGTGCGCAGGGCGGCGGTCAGGCGGGTTGGGCAGGGCAGAGGATGGTGGTCTGCAGTGCGGGCAGGCCTTGTTGCCAGTTCTGGTCCTTCGCCTGGGTCGCGTTGTTGAACTCGTAGTAGATGTAGGGCACCCAGTTGAGGTTGAGCTGCTGGCGGCAGGAGAGGTCCGCGGGAATCTGGACGCCGACCTTCACGGTACGGGTGGCTCCCGGGGGAATCGGCGTGTTGAGGTGGAGCGCCGCGTTCTTGTCGGTGTGGGTGCAGTCGGTGATGTCGCCGGTGCAGGAGACGACGGCGTAGGCGTTCTGGTTCTGGTTCTCGGGCCAGGTCGCCTGAAGGAACTCGTAGACGAAGTTGATGTCGGTCGACTCGGTGTTGGTCAGGGACAGGGTGACGGTCAGCAGCGTGCCCGCCGTTGCGGTGTGCTGGTCCACGTACACGGCTGCCCCGGGGACGGCGGCGGCGTCCGGGGGGAGCGGCGGAAGGTGCGGGGTGGGCAGAAGGTACGGGGCCAGCGGGGTGGGGGCGGCCGTCGCGGCGGGTGCCTGGGCGAGCAGCACGGTGACGGCCGTCGCGGCGGCGGCCAGGGCTGCTGCCGGGCGAAGGGTACGTGAACCAGCCATCCGGGAGCTCCTGTATCGTCAATGGTTAGGTGGACAGAAGGAATTGACGTGCAGTCGGTTTCGGATCCGGAACCGGATCCAGCTGGGTTTCCGATCCCGGGGGCAGGCTGCCATTGGTCCGCCGGCAGGCCGGCCCCCAGGGTGGCCGGATCCGCTCACTTGCGAAAACGCGTGTGCTGCTCCTGGCCGAGCTGCCCGTCGCCGCAGTAGATGCGCGGTTTACCGTGACGGGTGGTCGGGCCGCTCATGCCGAGCCGCCCGTGCATGCGGCGGCCACCGCCGTGCCTGCCGCAAAGACTGCGTTTCGCGCTGATCCGGTTTGCTGCCGGGGTGGGTGCGGCGCTCCCCGGCCCACCCCGGCGCACCAGCTGGCGCTGGTACGCCGGGGTTCCCAAGTAGTTAGAAGTGCTTCCAGACGCCGCACGAGGAGAGGCGACTGCCGTTCCAGTTGCAAATCCTGGCCTGCACGATGCGGTAGTTGTAGGTTCGTGCCTTTGATCCCAGGCCGTCGAGGGTGATGGCGTGCGGTTCGCCGTTGGAGAGGTAGAGATCCAGGCCCGCGCCGATGCCATCGTCACTGTCATCGGTGATTGTCCCGATCGCGCCTTCCACATAGGCGTAGTCGCACAGGCCGCGGTCGCAGCTCGACCAGCCGGTCCCAGCGGCACTGGCCGGGCTGGCGGCCAGCAGTATCGTCGCCGCGAGAACGGGTAGTACCGCCCCTGCCGCTCGCTTGATCATTAGAGCCTCCTTCTTTCGTGCTTCCTGCCGAGTGATCCGGTTCCGATTCCTTGGCAGCGTGCCCCGGTGTGGCCATCCCCCTGGCGCCGCGCTCTCGGAGGGGACTCCGCCGGCGTGCTCAGCCGATCGTGCCCATACGCGCAGACGGCTGTTTCACGGGACCCTGCAAGTTGTCCGAAGAGCCGGTGGAGACTCCACAGTGCGGCCTGTTTGATTGTCCATCTACAAGGGGCCGATCGATGGCCAAGTGGGCAGCGGACAATCCGGTTTGGCCGCGGACAAGGGCAAGGGGGCACGGGGCGGCTGGTGCTGGACGTCCGCAGGGGCGGTTCAAGGGGGAGACCGAGGAGGCGGATGCCCTGGCCCGGTTCGTGCGGGAGGTGACGTCGGGGGTCACTGTCCGCGAGCTTGCCCGGCGCTACCCCATCGGCAAGACCAGTTGGGGCGAGTACCGCTGCGCGGAGAAGGACATTCCGTGGCACCTGCTCCATCCCGGTCAGTCCTGGAACGGCGGCCAGGTCTACGGGTGGGACTGCAACGGGCCGGACTGGCAGAATTGGGCCCTCGCCTCGGTGAACGGTCGGACCGGGGGCCGCCACCTACGACGCGCGAACCCTAGACGCGGTACTGCAGGACAGCAACGGCAGCGCCATCACCCGCTACTCGTGGCAAGGATGGGACCACCAGCCCAGGAACCAGCAGTGGTATTTCACCGACACGGGCCAAATCGTGAACGCCTGGAACGGGCACTGCCTGGACGCAGACCCCGCACCGGCTTGAGGTTCCCCCGAGGTGCGGAAGGTTGCCGGACATGGCCTGATGGACCATGAGAAGGGAGTCTCTGTCATGGCTGCACCGATGAAATACCCGCCCGAGTTGTGGCAGCGCGCTGTTCCCGCGTACCGGGCTACCGATCCGAAGCCCGTGATCCGGCAGATGGCCCGCGATCTCGGAGTTCACCACGAGGCCCTGCGGAACTGGATCCGTCAGGACGAAGCGGACCGGGGCGAGCGTGACGACCGGCTGACCACCATGGAGAAGGAGGAGCTGGCCGTTCTGCGCAAGGAGAACGCCGAGCTTCGCCGGTCCTGCGAGATCCTCAAGGCCGCCTCAATGCCGCTCAGTTAAGCGCATACCCGTGCATCACTGGCGGTTCGGCGATGAGGATCTGGCAGTCAGCTCTGATGGACGGGCTGGGTTGGTCACGACGTTTCGGGGCGTATCTGCTCCTTGAAGGTCTGCGCTGGCGGGGGCACTGCCGGAGCCCACGCTTGGGAAACCTGTCGCGAAGGAGTTCGTCGAGGAAGTCATCGCGCTCCTGCCGTTGCTGCCGTGTGGTGAGTAGGGCTCTGGGGCGGGCCGCGGACGGCAGCGAGCAGCTCGTGGCCCCCGTGCCCGGAGTGGGCACGGGGGCGGTGAGGTGGCCGGCGCGGCTGCACACCCTGGCGGGCGGGGACGCGGGCGGCGATTTCTGGTACTGGCGGGCGGTGGCGCGTGATGCGGCGGTCCTCCCCAAGGTGGTGGAGGTCGCGCATGCGCTGCTGGATCCGGTGATGGCCGAGTTGGTGTGGCGGGACAGCGGGGCCGGGCGGCCCCGGGCGCTGCCGGCGGACGGGGCGTTCTGCCGGCGGCTGGGCGAGCGGGTGGGGCGCCGGCGGCTGGGGCCGCTGGTCGCGGTCGACTTCGACGGGCCGCTGACTGCCTGGATGGGCGCGCATCCGGTCGACCGTGTCGGCGACGATGTGGCGGATGGCCGGGTTGGTGGTCGCCTCGTCCCAGGTCTGCACGCCGGCCCGGGCCTCGGCGGGGTCGGGTGGGCTGTCGCTCGCGGCGTACTCGCCGAGGGCTTCGGCGCGTTCGGCGAGCAGCGCGTGGGCGGAGGCGTGGACCAGGTCGGCCTTGCTGCGGTAGTGGGCGTAGATCGAGCCGGCCGAGAGGCCGGACTCGGCCGTGATGTCGGCGATCGAGGTCCGCTCCAGGCCGTTGCGGCTGAAGCAGCGTACGGCGGCCTCGGTGATCTGGGTGCGCCGGAGTTCTTTGCGTGTGTCGGTGAGCCGTGGCACTGCGCCCTGTGTCAAGAAGAATTGACGTTCTGCTGGCGGAGGGGGCTGTACAGAATCTCTGCTCTGTTTTGGTGCGGGGGCGGGTCGGCGGGGGCGGGTCGCGGGTGGACGAGCCCGGCCCGGGAAGCGGTCCGGGGGGTGTGCTGCCCGTTCCCGTGAACGGGGCCGGGCGCCTGGGCATCGTGGCGCGGGGGCGCCGCGGTGCGCGGCCTAAGGTCCTTGGAGCGTTGGTGATCTGACGGTCTGCCGGTTCGTGGGCGCGGCGGCTAACGTACGGGTGCAGACTTGATGACGCTTCGTCACCAAGTACCGCCGTGGGTCCGCCACGGCCTGCGCAGTACGGACGGGACTCCGTGCCCGGACGCACCCACACCTGCCGAAGACGTCCATCGTGCGGCTGGAGGCCTCATGAATCCCCTCTCCGTTTCCCGCCGGCGGCGCCTGCGCGCTTGCGGCGCCGCGGGGGGCCCCGGGGCGGGGGGCGGCGGCCCCCGGGCCCGCGCCCCCGCGCCCCCCCTC
>NZ_JBHWIR010000267.1:5585-7143 GCF_042731835.1 Kitasatospora sp. NPDC059817
GGCGTGTGCCGTCGCCCTCGGTGCCGCGACACCGGCGCACGCCTTCAGCGGGGGCAACCACGAGAAGATCACCCGGGCCGCCCTGGGCCCGGGGGGCTGGCACCCGAACTCGCTGACGGCGATGGCGGACGGGAACTCGGGCGCGATCGTCGCCAACGACCACGGCGAGTACTTCGGCATCGGCAAGCTCCACTGCGACAACGCCGACTACCTCGACCCCCGGTACGACAGCCGCTACCCCCGCACCCGCGAGCAGTCCAACGCCGAGATCATCGACTGCGTCGAGGGCTCCATCGACCACGTCAGGAGGGCCGTGGCCGCCGCGGACCGGCTGGTCGACGCGAACGGGCGCGTCATCGCCGCCCAGACCTCCATCTCCCCGGCCTGCTCGTGGAACGACCGGCCGGGACGGGCGAAGTGCGAGGTGCTGGAAGACCTGGGCCGCGGCTGGCACCAGATCGAGGACTTCTACGCCCACAGCAACTGGGTCGACCAGGCCGGCCCGGGAGCCATCGGCGTCAAGAACCCTCCCGGCCTGGGGCGCACCGACCTGCCCGCGTTCTTCTCCATCAGTCGTTACAGCTCCATGAGCAGGGCGGACTGGGTCAAGGACGCCACCGGCCACATCCCTCACGACCTGGCGACGGGCTGCTATCCGGACCGCGACCACAGCGGCACGGTTTCCAACTGCACGGGCCGCACCACTCATGACGGGGTCCTGAACAAGGACACGAAGGACAGTCCCCGCTCGGTCGTCGCCCACAACTTCGACCACGCCTACGACCTCGCCGTCAAGGACATCGCACGCCAGTGGAAGGACTTCAAGAACGAGCTTCAGCGCAGGTACCCGAACAACGGCCGGGCACAGGCGATGATCTGCGCCATCACCCATGACCACCCGGACAAGACCTGCTCCTGACACACCACCGCGGCGCCGGCCAGGCCGGCCTGAACGGCCCGACCACACCCGCCGGTGGGAGCAGGAGACCGGCGGACCCGATGTCCCGCACTGCGCAACGGGAGGAAGGCCCCGCGTGTCCCCTCGACGCACAGCCCCGAGGATCGCCGCCGCGGCGGCGGCCGTATCGGCGACCGCCCTGCCCACCTGTGCCCACGCCACCGGCCTGCCGACGGCCGGACCGGCACACGCGACAGCAGCGGACCGGGCCGGCTTCGTCATGGACAAGGCCCAATCCGACCGGATGTCCCCGAACAGGGACCGGTTCCACACCTACGACGCACCGGTCGACACGATGAGCGCCTACCCCGGCTTCACGCACACCGGCAACGACGCGCTCAAGCGGCGGGAGGCCGCGGCCTTCCTGGCAAACGTCAGCCATGAGACCGGCGGCCTGCGCCACGTCGTGGAGCAGAACACCGCCAACTACCCGACGTACTGCGACACCGCCCGCCCCTACGGGTGTCCGGCGGGACGCGCGGCCTACCACGGACGAGGGCCGCTCCAACTCAGCTGGAACTCCACCTGCAAAGCGGCGGGAGACGCCCTGCACATCGACCTGCTCCACCACCCCGACCTGCTCCAGACCAACCCCCGGAT
>NZ_JBHWIR010000268.1:0-7080 GCF_042731835.1 Kitasatospora sp. NPDC059817
GTTTTGGTGGGGCGGGGCGGGGCGGGCGGGCGGCCCCTGTGTGTTTCGCGGGGGGGGGGGGCATCGTTGGGGCCCGGCCCTGCGTCGGGATGGGCGGCGACGACGTCTTCCACGTCACCACTCACGCCCAACTCGCCTCCGCCGCACGGCACTACGAGCACGACGGGGCGGACTGGCTGATCGCCCGGGATGCCCGCAACTTCACCCCGGACGGCCGCCGCCACCAGTACCGGGTGGTGGTGCTCGACGGCCGGGTGGTCCGGGTCGTCGAACACGTGCAGGCGGATCCGGACGCCCCCTGCAACGAGAGCCGCGGCGCCGTCTCCGCACCGCTCGCCGCCGCCGAACTGCCCCGGGGCCTCGCGGACCTGGCGATCCGCGCGGTCGCCTGCCTCGGCCTGCCGCTGGCCGGTGTCGACCTCGCCGCCGAGAGCGGCGGCGTGGTCTTCGAGGTCAACGTCCACCCGGCGTTCGGCCGCGGCGCCCTGGAGCAGGTCGCCGTGCCGTACGTGGCCGCGCACCTGGAGCCCGTCTGACGGTTCCGGCCGGGCGCGCCCCGGGCCGGCAGGCGCCGAGCAGGCCGGCTCTCTCCGCACCCGATGGCGCGCTCCTGGCCGGTCAGCTCCGCAGGATGGCGGCGAGGAGCGACGGGCGGAACAGCAGCGTCGGCGGGGCGACCAGCGACATCACCTCGTGGAAGGCGGCGGTGACCGCCGGGTTGTGGGCCGCGCCGGCCAGCACCTTGTCGAGGAAGCGGTGCTGGAGTGCGAGCAGGGCGCCGGAGGGTCCGCCGGTGGTGGCGGCGAAGCGGACGTCCTCGGTGCAGGACATCACCCACGGGTTCTTGGAGACGGCCGCGATCGCGCGCCGGGCGTCCCGGGCCGTGGCGTGGCCGATGCCGCCGTGGCGCAGGGCGGTGCGGCGCAGCTCCCGGGCGCAGAACAGGGCGACGGTGACGCCCTGCCCGTACACCGGGTTGAAGGTGCTGGCGGCGTCGCCGACCACCACCAGGCCGTCCGGGGCGCTGCGTTCGTAGTGCCGCCGGATGCCGGGGCCGGGGACGAAGCCGCGCACCTCGCCGGCCGGCTCGGCCTGCTGGAGCGCCTCGCGGATGCTCGGGTCGCGCAGCCGGGCCAGTTGCTTGGTGAACCCGGCTTCGCCGGGCTCGGGTTCGGCGCCGCGCATGCCGGCGACGCTGACGATCCAGCGGTCGCCCTCGACCGGCAGCAGCACGCCCAGGTGGGGCGCGTCCGGGGCCTTGGTCTGCACGTAGATCGCCTTGTAGCCGATGTCGACGCCGGCCGGGCGGTGGAACAGCCGGGAGGAGTACGCGACGCCCGCGTCCACCCGCTCCTCGGGCACCGGCGGGTGGCCCAGCTCCGCCAGCCAGTCCGGCACCGAGGTCGTGCGGCCGGCCGCGTCCACCACCAACTCGGCCGGTATCTCCCGGACTTCGCTGCGTTCGGGCCCGCGGTCGCGGACCTTGACGCCGGTCACCGTGCGGGCCGACCCGAGCAGGCCGACCACGTCGGCGCCCTCCAGGAACTCGATCGTGGGCTCGGCGCGGACCCGGTCCAGCACCGCCTTGTCCAGCACCGGCCGGGTGCAGGACAGGAAGGCGAGCTGCGCCGGGTACTGCGCCATCCACCCCGCCGAGCTGAGCCACTTCAGATCGCCCGAGACGGCGACCCTCGTCGCGCCCGCCTCCGTGAGCTCCTGGTTGATGCCGGGCATCATCTCCTCCAGCGCCCGGTGCCCGGCCTCCAGCACCAGGTGTGCGTGCCGGCCCTGCGGCACCCCGGCCCGGAACGTGGGCTCCGCCGGGTAGCGGTCCCGCTCTACCACCACGATCCGTTCGGCGAACCCGCGCAGGGCCCAGGCCGCCACCGTGCCGGCCAGCCCGCCGCCGATCACCACCGCCGTGCCCCGCCCGGGGGCCGTTTCCGAAGAAGTCATGACACGTAGCGTAGTCGGGCGGTGGCGGCCCCGTAATCGCATCGGCGGGACGAACGGGCAGGACACGGGCGGCCGTTGGTGCCCGAACGCGCCGGGCGCACGACCGGCCCGGAACACCGTCGCGCGGCGCCCCCGGGGGCGGGCGGTGGTAGGCACCCGGGAGCGGGTACTACACTCGGCGGGAGTTGTGCAGGCCCCCCTTCCGGTGCGCGGGCGCGCGGAGCCGAGGAGGTGAGAGCCGTGGAGTGCAGTAGTCCGGGTCGAAGTCGGCCCCGCCCCCGGTTGTCCCGCACCATTCGCGGCACCCGGCGTTCCTCCTCCCGTACGGCTCCCGCGCGGCGCTGACCTCGTCCTCGACGGGGTGCCGCCGGTCGCGCCGTGCGCGTGGTGGCCGGCCGGGCGCCTCCGGCCCGCCGTCCCCGGACGGTGACCGGGCACCCACCGTGGAGGTACCCGCCATGTCCGACTGGCGTGTGCGCGCCGTGCGCGCGAGCAAGCGTCCGTTCTCCCGCCCTGCCGGGGGCTCCGGACCCGCCGACGCGCAGCCGGCGCCGGAGCACTCGATGGATCCGCGGCCCGACCAGCCCGTCGAGCCGGTCACCCTGGAGCGTTCCGTGGTGGACGCGGCGGTCTACCGGGACGGGCGGCGGATCGACACACCGGCGAACCTCGCCGACATCTACCGCGAACTGCCCGACCGGCCCGGCGCGATGGCCTGGATCGGCCTGTACCGCCCCGCCGAGGCGCAGCTGCTGGAGGCGGCGGACCGGTTCAACCTGCACGAACTGGCCGTCGAGGACGCCATCGTCGCCCACCAGCGGCCGAAGCTGGAGCGCTACGGCGACACGCTGTTCGTGGTGCTGCGCGCCGCGCGCTACCTGGACGAGGCGGAGGAGGTCGACTTCGGCGAGATCCACCTCTTCGTGGGTCCCGACTTCGTGCTCACCGTCCGCCACTCGCAGGCACCGGACCTGTCCGCGGTGCGCCGCCGCCTGGAGACGGACCCGGACCTGCTCGCGCTCGGCCCGGAGGCGGTGCTGTACGCGGTGCTGGACGCGGTGGTGGACGGCTACGCGCCGGTGATCGCCGGGCTCCAGCACGACATCGACGAGATCGAGACGGAGGTGTTCGGCGGCGACCCGCAGGTCTCCCGGCGCATCTACGAGCTGTCCCGCGAGGTGATCGAGCTCCAGCGGGCCACCCGGCCGCTGCTGGAGATCATGAAGAGCCTGGAGGCGGGCTTCGGCAAGTACGGCACCGACGACGAGCTGCAGCGCTACCTGCGCGACGTCGCCGACCACGCCACCTACGCCGCCGAGCGGGTGGACGGCTTCCGGCAGATGCTGCAGAACATCCTGACCGTGAACGCGACGCTGGTCTCGCAGCGGCAGAACGAGGAGATGAAGCAGCTCGCCGAGGCCGGGCACGTGCAGAACGACGAGATCAAGAAGATCTCCTCCTGGGCGGCGATCCTCTTCGCGCCGACGCTGATCGGCACCGTGTACGGGATGAACTTCGAGATCATGCCGGAGCTCAAGTGGGCGTTCGGCTACCCGTTCGCGGTCGGGCTGATGGCGCTGGTCTGCACCGGGTTGTACGTGGTCTTCAAGCGCCGCAACTGGCTCTGACGGCGGGCCGCGGCGGGGCGCGGCTGGTGCGGGGCGCGGCGCGGTCCGGCTCGGGCGCGGTGCTCGCGACCGGCTCCGCCGTGCCGCCGCAAGCCGGCGCGGCCCCGCGCAGGCAGCACTGACCGGCTGCCGCAACCGGCGCCGACCGCACGGCTGTTCGCCCGGCGTCAGGGATTCGTCAGGGCGGCGGTGCGGCGCTTGCCCCGGTCCGCGCCCGCCGGTTGGATGAGGAGCATGAACCGCCCGGCACGCCACCACGACCGCCCGCCGCATCCGCGGCCGCCGGTCCGCGTCGTCGCGGCCGCCATCGCCGTGCGCTGATCCGCGCCTCCCCGCCGGAGGGCACGGCACGTGCCGCGCCCCGCCCCGCCCCGTCGTCCGATCGGCGCGGGGTGCGGGCGGGCGCGCGAGTTCCGCATCTCATCAGGTCTTTTGAGCCCGCACCCCGGCCCGGACAGGGCCGGCGGTGCCCCGCACCCTGGGAACGGTCATGTCCGAATCCGTCCTGTCCGCTCGTACCGCCCTCGTCACCGGCGCCTCCTCCGGCATCGGCTGGGAGACCGCCCGGCTGCTCGCCGGGCTGGGTGCCACCGTGCTGGTGCACGCCCGGACCACCCCGGAGGCCGAGGCGGCCGTCGCCCGGCTGGTCGACGCCGGCGCCCGCCGGGGCCAACTCGTCGAGCTGGCCGCCGACTTCACCCACCTCTCGGAGGTCGCGGTGCTGGCCGGCACGGTCGTCAAGCACTACCCGGCGCTGGACCTGCTGGTCAACAACGCCGCCGCGCTGGCGCCCGAGCGCTGCACGCTGACCGACGACGGCAACGAGGTCTCGCTGCAGGTCAACTTCCTGGCCGCGCACCTGCTGGCCAGGCTGCTGCGGGCGCCGCTCTCGGCGTCCGGCGACGCCCGGATCGTCAACGTCTCGTCCTCGCTGCACCGGACGGCGTCGATGAACTGGTCGGACCCGCACCGGGTGAAGAGGTACTCGCGGGTGGCCGCGTACGCGCAGTCGCAGCTCGCGCTCACCATGGCGACCGCCGACATGGCCCCGGCCGGCTCCGGCATCACCGCCGTCAGCCTCAACCCGGGCCTGTGCGACACGGCGCTGCTGCCGCTGTACGGGCGGGCCGGCGCGCCGGCGGTGGAGGGCGCGGCGGCCGTCGTCCGGCTCTGCCTGCCGGACGTCGCGGTCGCCAACGGCGCCTACTACGACGGCGGTTCGGTGGCGCCGGTGGCGCAGGCCGCCCAGGAGGAGCGCTCGCTGAAGCGCCTGGTCAAGCTGGCGGACCAGTTGGTCGGCCAGGCCGCTTGAAGCCCTTCCCCGGAATCGGAGAGCACACGATGTCCAAGCGCGCCCGCAAGAGGAGGGCCCGGCGGAAGAACACGGCGAACCGCGGCCGCCGGGCCGGGCAGGGCTGACCCGCCCACCACCGCAGGCCACCACCGATCACCACCACCCATCACCACCACCCATCACCACTCACCACCGCCGAGAACCGCCGCGAACCGCTGAGGGCCGCCGCGAACCGGCGGGCACCGCCGGGCGCCGGGGACGGTCGCTAAGGATGCGTCAAGAACGGCGCCCGGCGGCGTCAAGGAGCCGTCAGGGGGCGGCTTCCCGCAGGTGGCGCGGCACTAGCGTCGCCCGGCGGAGAGAAACGGTTCTGCTCCGGTTTCAGCAGGAAACCCCGGCGGACCGTACAACGGGGGAGAGGAACGTGCGGCCATGACCACCTCGGCAGCGGGCACGACGGCCACCACGGGGGAGACGGCCCCGGGGACGGAACCCGATCAGGCGGGGGAACCGGCCCCAGCCCGGGCCCCAGCCCCGGCCACGGCCGCCCCGACCCCCCGCCCGAGCCCCCTGGCCCGGCTCCGGCACGGCGCGCGGACGGTCGGCGGCCGCGCCTACTGGACCACCCCGCGCCTGGTCCGCGGCCTCACCGCGCTCAGCCTGGCCGCCCTGATCGGCCTCGGCGCGGCCGCCACCACCGTCCTCGGCGGGGCCCGCGACGGCACCGACACCATCGGCCACCGGGCCGCCCCGCAGGCCACCCGCGCCGCCGACCTCTACTTCGCGCTCAGCGACATGGACGCCCAGGCCGCCAACCTGCTGCTGGTCGGTGCCGACCCCGACTACACGACGCTGCGCAAGCAGACCCTCGACACCTACGAGCAGCGCCGCGCGCAGGCCGACGGCGACCTCCAACAGGCCGCCCAGGCCGCGGCCGCCGACCCGGCCGGCCAGCGCGCCGTCCAGCAGGTGCTCGGCCGGCTCGGCAGCTACGAGGCCCTGGTGGCCCGCGCCCAGCTGCTGGAGGAGCAGGCCAAAGCCCCGGCCGGCCAGCCCTCGCCCGCCGCCCTGGACGCCTACCGCCAGGCCACCGACCTGCTGCGCCAGCAACTGCTGCCCGCCGCCGACCAGGTCACCGCCGCCAACGAGGCCACCGTCGAGCAGGTCTACACCGAGCGCCGCGACGCCCTCGGCAGCGGCTGGTGGTGGCTGCTCGCGGTCGGCCTGCTCGCGCTCGCCGCGCTGCTCGGGCTCCAGCGCGTCCTGGCGGTGCGCTACCACCGCGTCGTCAACCCGGCGCTGGCCGCAGTCACGCTGCTCACCGCTGTCGTGCTGGCGATCGGCCTGCACCTGGTCAGCCGCGCCGACGACCACCTGGTGACCGCCAAGAGCAACGCCTACGACTCGGTGATCGCGCTCAGCCGCGCCCGTGCCGTCGCCTTCGACCTGAACGCCGACGAGAGCCGCTACCTCACCGACCCGTCCCGCGCGGCCGCCTACGAGCAGAGCTTCCTCGACAAGACCCAGGCGATCGCCCGCCTGGACGGCGCCAGCCTCGCCGACTACAACGCCCAGCTGGCGGCCGCCGCGGCCCGGCACCGCGCCGACCACACGGCCGTCCCCTTCGGCGGCTACCTCGGCACCGAACTGCACAACATCACCTTCCCCGGCGAGCAGGACGCCGCCGAGCGGGTGCTCGCCGCCTTCCAGCAGTACCAGCAGGACGACCGGAAGATCCGCGCGCTGCGCGACGAGGGCCGGCTGAAGGAGGCGGTGACGCTCAACACCGGCCTCTCCCAGGGGCAGTCCAACTACGACTTCGACCAGCTGAGCACGGCCATCGGGGACACCATCGCGGTCAACGCCAAGGCGATGGACTCGGCGGTCGCCGCGACCGACGGCGACCTCGACGCCGGCACGGCGGCCCTGGCCGCGGGCGCGCTGGCGGCGGCGCTCGCGCTCACCGCGCTGGGCGTCCGGCCGCGCCTGCGCGAGTACCGGTAGCCGCCGGCAGCCGGTTACGCCCCGGGCGGGCGTCGGCGAAGCCCCCGGCGGGCTCCGGTGCGCCCGGGCTCCGGCGCCCCCGGCCTCAGCCGGCGGCGAGCCGGTCGTACTCGGCGTCCGGGTCCAGCTGGCGCCGGTACTCGGCGTGCAGCCGGACGTCGCCGTCCGGGCCGGCCAGGCGGGCGAGCGGGCCCCGGG
>NZ_JBHWIR010000269.1:0-7038 GCF_042731835.1 Kitasatospora sp. NPDC059817
CAGCAGGTGTGGTGCGGAACGTGTGCGGGTCATCTGGTCCCTCCCCTGGGTACGGCCGGCCGCGCCGAACTCCCCGGCGGCCGGCTCGTGGTGAGCCAACCGCCGGGTGCGGCGGGAGGTCAACGATGCCCGCCCGGGAGCGGCGGAATCGCGTCACCGCGAAGGGAGGGAGAGGGTGATGGATCGGGTGCACACGGCCTTTGCTAGCATCCGGCGGCAGAGGCGTCGGGCGGAGGGTACGGAGGGGTTGCGGGTGGAGGGTGCGGAGGGGGCGCGGGCGGAGGGCGGCAAGCAGGTGGAGGAGTCGGTCGAGGTCCGCTACACGCCGACGACCGCGGACTTCCGGGCGGCCTTCGCGGCCCGGGCCCGGGGCACGGCGGCGGGTCGACGGGCCCGGCGGTCGAGGTACCTGATCGCCTCCTGCGCCGCGGCCGGCGCGGTGCTGACCTCGGTCGCCGACCGGACGGTGGGACCGCCGGCCCTGGTGATGCTCGCGGTCGCGCTGCTGCTGGTGGTCGGACTGCCCTGGCTGCAACTGCGTCAGGTGCGGCGGATGGCGGCGGACAAGGGCGAGTTCCGGATCGTCCTCGGCGAGGCCGGGGTGACCGTCACCAACGCGGTGTCCAGCACCGAACTCGCCTGGCGGGAGCTTCCGTACCACCTGGAGACGCCCGAACTCTTCGTCCTGCTGGGCGGGGACGAGCAGACGCACGTGCTGACCCTGCTGCCCAAGCGCGGCACCGGCGACCCGGGCCGGCTCGGCGCGTTGATCGCCCGGCACGCCACGGTGCCCGCCCGGGGTTGAGGGGCGGCGCCCCGGTTCGCCGCTGTCGGGGTGGGCGGTCATGGCGTGGGTTGTCGGTCGGGTCGGGCGGGCTGGTCGAGGTGGTTTAGCTGGTCGGGGTGGCTTAGCTGGTCGCGCTGGTCGTAGCGCCAGAGCGCGGGCAGTGCGGCCGACAGGGCGGCGGTGCCGGCCAGGCAGAGCAGGCCGCCGGTGCGCAGCGCGACGCGGATGCCCTGCCGGGCGGCGAGACCGCCGGCCCGCAGGTCTCCGAGGGCGGGGCCGGCGGAGCCGATCAGCATCTCCAGACCGGCGGCACGGCCCCGAAGTTCGTCCGGAATGGACTGGTTCCAGATCGCGCTGCGGAAGGTGTCGCCGATCTGGTTGGCGCCGCCCGCGACGAGCAGGCAGAGCAGGACGGCCCACAGGCCGGGGGCGAACGAGGCCGCGGCCGTCGCCGCGCCGACGAGGGCGGCGCAGAGCAGCACCAGTCGGCCGTGCCGGTGCACCCGCTCGGTCCAGCCGCCGGTGGCGGCCGCGAGCAGGCCGCCCGCCGCAGCGGCCGAGTAGAGCAGGCCGAGCGCCCACACCGCGTCCAACTCCTGGGCGAGGAACGGGAACAGCGCGGTCGGCAGGGCGCAGACGGTGGCCGCGAGATCCGCCAGGTAGGTGCCCAGCAGGTCGGGGCGGCGGGCCGCGTACCGGGCGCCGTCGACGAACTCCCGCAGCCGCGGTGCCTCGGCGTCCCGCTGTGAGGGGACGGGCCGGACCCGGGTGAGCAGGGCGATCGAGACCAGGAAGGTGCCGAGGTCGACCAGGTAGGCGGCCGGGACGCCGGCCGTGGCGATCAGCACTCCGGCGGTGGCCGGGCCGGCCAGCCCGGCGATGCTCCAGCGCAGCGAGAGCAGGTTGCCCGCCGCCACCAGCTGGTCGGGCGGTACCAGCCGGGGGATCATCGCCTCCGCCGAGGGCTGCTGGAGGCCCTGCAGTGCCGCTGCCAGTCCGGCGGCCGCGTACAGCGGCCAGAGCGCGGGGGTGCCGAGCAGTGCGTTGGCGAGCAGCAGGGCGCTCAGTGCGGCGAGTGCGAGTTCGGTGACCAGGGCGACGGTTCGGCGGTCGGCACGGTCGGCGAGGACGCCCCCGTAGAGGCCGAACACGATGGTCGGCAGGAGTTCGATGGCGCCGACCGCGCCCACGGCCAGCGGTGAACCGGTGAGGTCGGCGATCTGGAGCGGGATCGCCGTCATGGTCAGGACGGAGCCGAGCAGGGTGACGGTGCCGGCCGTCCAGGTGAGGCGGAAGTCGCGGGAGGACCGCCAGGGCGCGGTGTTCGGCAGCAGTCGGGACCGGGGGCGGTCCGTTCCGGAGGTCATGGGGTGGTGGTCCCTTCGGGCCGTCGACCACGACGGCTCTCCTTATCGCTGATAAATTCCAGCTCGGGAACTTAGCGGCGATAAGGTGGAGTGGGCAAGCGAATGACGGAGAGGCGGCCGGCGGTGGCACTGCAACGCGACGAGGTGGTGCGCACCGCGCTGCGCGTACTCGACGAGGAAGGCATCGACGGCCTGACCACCCGGCGGCTGGCCCGCGAACTCGGCGTCCAGTCGCCCGCGTTGTACTGGCACTTCAAGAACAAGCGGGAACTGCTCGACCTGATGGCCGAGGCGATGCTCGCCGAGGCCCTCCCGGCCGACCGCAGCCCGGATCCGGAGCACTGGCCGGACTGGCTCGCCGCCGACGCCCGCGCCAAGCGCCACGCCCTGCTCGCCTACCGCGACGGCGCCCGGGTGCACGCCGGAACGCTGCCCACCGAGGACGAACTACCCGCCGTCGAAGCCCAGCTGGACGCCCTCCGGCAGGCCGGCCTGCGGCCCCGCACCGCGCTGCGACTGCTGCTCACCATCGACCGCTACATCATGGGCTGGGTCACCGAGGAGCAGGCCTGGCGACAGGACGCCGCCGACCGCGCCCGGCCGCCCTTCCCGGACGAAGCCCTGCACGACCTCCCGCTGCTGCGCGAGGCGGCCGACGTGCTGCGCATGACCGACCACGACGCCGACTTCGAGTACGGGCTGCGCGTCCTGATCGAGGGCTTCCGGGCCGAGATCGCGCGCGAGGCACTCGGGACGGATGGGCTCGCGTGACCGCCATGACCGCCATGACCGCCATGACCGCCCTGGGCCTGCTCAGGCTGCGGCGGGCCGGTGCCCACCGCTGGCGGACCTGGACCTCGCCCCGGTAGTCGAACTCCGCCACGGCGGGCAGCCGGATGGCCGCCCGGTCGTGGATGCGCGGTCCCTTTGCGCCGGCACCGCACGGATCCGCTGCCAGGCGTCGGCCGGGGATCTTCGCCGCGCGGCAGCGGTCCTGGTCCTCGGCCCAGGACCTGGGCAGGTAGAGCTCGCGGTCGACAAGGACCCGCAGACAGAAAGCCCCCGCTACCCGCCGCCCGTGCGCGCGGTGACCAGGCCGGACTCGTAGGCCGCGATGACCGCCTGGGCGCGGTCCCGGACGTCGAGCTTGCCGAAGATGCTGGTGATGTAGTTCTTCACCGTCGACAGGCTGATGTCCAGGGCCCGGGCGATCTCGGTGTTGTCGAGGCCGGTGGCCATCAGCCGCCACACCTCGACCTCCCGGGGCGTCAGCCCGCCCGTGTCGGTGACCGGCGGCGGGGCGCCGACCGGGGCCCGGACGTAGGTGGAGATCAGCCGGGTGAGCAGGCGCGGGGCGACCACCGCCTCGCCGGCGTGGACGGTGCGGATCGCCGCGCCCAGTTCCTCCGGCGAGACGTCCTTGGGCAGGAACCCGTGGGCGCCGGCGCGCAGCGCGGCCACCACGTACTCGTCCATGTCGAAGGTGCTGAGGGCGAGGACTCGGCAGGAGGGGAGGGTGCGGGCCAGCTCCCGGGTCGCGCCGACCCCGTCGAGCACGGGCATCCGGATGTCCATCACCACGACGTCGGGGCGCAGCAGGCGGGCGGCGGTGACGGCCTGCTCCCCGTTCTCGGCCTCGCCCACCACCTCGAAGGACGGGTCGGGGGAGAGGATCAGGGACAGGCCGCGCCGCACCAGCGGCTGGTCGTCCGCGATGAGGACCCGGATGCCCGGTGCCACCGCGCCCACCGGGCCGCCGTCGTTCGACCTCACCGGGCCGTCGCCGTGCGCGCCCACCGGGCCGTCGTCGTGCGCGCTCACCGGGCCGTCGCCGTTCCGTGCTGGACGGCCGCGTCGGCCGTCTCCTCCGGGGCCAGTGGCAGGTCGGCCAGGACGGCGAAGCCGCCCTCCGGACGTGGTCCGGTCCGCAGGGTGCCGCCGTGCAGGGCGACGCGCTCGCGCATGCCGATCAGGCCGTACCCGCTCCTGCCGCCGGCCGGCACCGCCTCCTGCGGTGCGGCGCCGCCCGTGCCCGCCGTGCCCCCGTCGTCGCGCACCTCGACGGTGACCCGGTCCGGACCGTACGTCAGGGTGACGGTCGCGCGGGCGGGCCCGGCGTGCTTGCGGGCGTTGGTGAGGCCCTCCTGGACGATCCGGAACACGGTCAGGCCGACGGTGGGCGGCAGCGGGCGGCGGGGCCCGTGGACGCCGAAGTCGGTCGGCAGGCCGGCCACCCGGGACTCGTCCACCAGCCGGCCGAGGTCCTCGGCCCCGGGCTGGGGCGAGGGCGGGGCGGTGTCCGGTTCGTCGCCGGCCCGCAGGACGTCCAGGAGCTGGCGCATCTCCCGCAGGGCCAGTCGCCCGGAGGACTCCAGGGTGACCAGGGCGTCCCGGACCACCTCCGGGTGGGCGAGGTTGGCCCGGGCGCCGCCGGCCATCAGCTGCATGGTGGTGATGTGGTGCGCCACGATGTCGTGCAACTCCCGTGCGATGCGGCGGCGTTCGTCGGCCACCGCGCGTTCGGCCAGCAGTTTGCGGTTGGCCGCGACCTCCCGCTGCCAGCGCGCCACGGCGAGGCCGGCGCCGGCCACGAGCAGGGTGGAGCAGGAGGTGCCGGCGAGCGCCTGCCAGGAGGGGACGCGCAGGTGGCTCTGGCTCAGCGTGGTCAGCACCGTCGTCGCCGCCGCGGCGGCCGCCGTCACCGGGGCGGGGCGGGCCCGGGCGACCGAGTACAGGCCGACCATCAGGACGGCGCCGAAGTGGGTGCTCGCCGGTGTGGACAGGTCGATCGCGGCCTCGACGGCCAGGACCACGGCGAGCGCCGGCACCGGGTGGCGGCGCCGGACGAGCAGCGGCAGGGCCGACAGCGCGACGAGGAGCAGGCCCGGCGGGGTCACCCGGCGTACCCCGTCCATCTCGCTGAAGAGCAGGTAGTTGAGCAGGTCGAGCGTGCAGACGCAGGCGGCCACCAGTGCGTCGGCGTGGGTCCACGGCGCGCCGTCGGTCTCCGGCGGCGCGTCCGCCACCCCGCCGGGCCCCGGGCTCCCGCTCGCCCGGTGTGCCGGGTGTGCCGGGTCCGCCCCGAGTGCCGCGTCCATCGCGGGGCGCTGATGACCGCCCATGTCCGTTCCCCCTCCGTGCCCGGCCCGCGCCGCGCCTCACCGATGAGCCCTGACGAGCCACGAGCCCCGAGCCACGAGCCCCGATGAGCCCTGACGAGCCCCGATGAGCCCGATCAGGCCCCGATCAGACCCTGTTTCAGGCCCTGAACAGGCTCTGAACAGGCCCGATGACCCCATTCTGGCATCGGCCCACCCCGCCCCGGCATGGTCCCCACGGCCGATCACGGGGCCCGGACCAGGACCACGGTCCCGGGTCCGGGCCCGGCCGAGGAGCAGGGGCCCCGGTGCGGATCGTCCGTCGCAGGGACGTCCGCGGCCCACCCCGGGTGATGGTCTGGAACCCGGCCGGGAATCCCCGGAGCCGAGACCGACCTTGCGGACGCTCGCGTCCACCGCCGGAGGAAATCGTGATCCGCGCACTGACCGGATACTCCACCAGGAACCCGTGGAAGGTGATCACCCTCTGGGTGGTGCTGGGACTCTCCCTGGCCCTGCTGAGCCCGATGCTGCTCGCCCGCGTCACCCAGTCCCAGACCGGGGACTTCCTGCCCAAGAGCTACGACTCGGCCGCCGCGCTGCGGATCGCCGAGGAGAACTTCGGGATGAAGCCCGACGCCACCACGGTCACGGTGCTGGTCGCCAGGACCGACGGCCAGGCGCTCACCGCCGCCGACCAGCAGCGGGTCGAGGCCGAGGCGGCGAAGCTCGCCCAGCGCCGGGTCGTCATGCCCAGGAAGGACGACGAGCCGGCCTTCCTCGTCCCCGACCGGTCCCAGACCCCCCGGGTCGCCCCGGCCATGGTGGCGCCCGACCGCGGCTTCGAACTGCTCTCCGTCGAACTGACCGGCAACGCCGCGGCCGAGGGCGTCCAGGGCGTCTACCGGGCGTTCCGGGACGCCACCCGGGCCCAGTTCGCCGACGCCGGGATGCGCACCGGGTTCACCGGGGGACTGACCGACGCCGTGGACACCGCCGACTCCCACCGCACCGCCGCGACGGTCGGCAGTGCGCTCGTCATGGGGCTGATCGTCCTGCTCAACGTGCTGGTGTTCCGCAGCGTGGCGGCGGCCCTGCTGCCGCTGCTCGCCGTCGCCATGATCGGCAGCGCGGCCGGCGGAGCCGTGGCCGTCGCCGCGACGCTGACCGGCCTCAAGCTCGACGCCGGCACCCCCGGGCTGGTCTCCGTGGTCCTGCTCGGCATCGGCGTCGACTACCTGCTCTTCCTGCTCTTCCGCTTCCGCGAGCACCTGCGGGCCCGGCCCGAGCAGCCCGCCCGCGAAGCCGCCGCCCAGGTGACCGCCCGGGTGGGCACCGCGATCACCTCGGCCGCGCTGACCATCGTCGCCGCCTTCGCCACCCTCGGCGTGGCCAGCTTCGGCCAGTTCCGCTCGCTCGGCCCGGCCATCGCCGTCGCCGTCCTGGTCATGCTGCTGGGCAGCCTCACCATGATGCCCGCCCTGCTCGCCGCCTGCGGCCGCGGCATGTTCTGGCCCTCCCGCAGCCTGCGCCGCCAGCCGGGCGAGGGCTTCGCCGCCCGCTTCGGCACGCTCGTCGCCCGGCGGCCGCTGCCGATGCTGCTCGCCGCCCTCGCCCTGCTCGGCGCGCTGGCCGCCGGGATGACCGGGATCCGGATGGACTACGGCCTCGGCGGCGCCGGCGACCGGACCCCGGCCGCCGCCACCGCCGCCGAGATCTCCCGCACCCTGCCGGCCGGCGTCTCCGACCCGACGAGCGTCTACGTCGTCACCACGGACGGCACCAC
>NZ_JBHWIR010000270.1:0-2894 GCF_042731835.1 Kitasatospora sp. NPDC059817
GCCCCGCAGAGCGTGCCGGCCGGCCAGGGCGACGGCCCGGCCGGCCCCGCCCCGCTCTCGCACGCCCAGCAGCGAATGTGGCTGATGGACCACCTCGGCCAGGGCGGCGCCCTCTACAACGTCCCGCTCGCCACCCGCCTGCGCGGACCGCTCGACCCCGCCGCCCTCGCCACCGCCCTCACCGGCCTCACCGAGCGCCACGCCGTCCTGCGCACCCGCTACGGCCGCCAGGGCGACCAGCCGCACCAGCAGACCGACCCGGTCACCCCGGTGCCGCTGCGCACGGTGGACGCCACCTGGGAGAACGGCGCCGGGAACAACGCCCCCGCCCTGCTCGCCGCCGAGGCCGCCCGCCCCTTCGACCTCGCCACCGGCCCGGTCCTGCGCGCCCTGCTGCTGCGGCACGACCCGCAGGACCACACCCTGCTCCTGAACATCCACCACATCGCCGTCGACGGCGGCTCGCTGCCCGTCCTCGCCGCCGACCTGGCCGCCCTCTACGTCGCCGCCCGCGACGGCGTGGCGCCCCAACTCCCGCCGCCCGGACCGTCGTACGCCGAGTACGCCCGTGAGGAGCGCACCCGCGACGCCGAACTCACCAGCGCCGCCGACGCCCGCGCCCGACACCTGGCCGGCGCCCGCCCGCTGCCGCTGCTGCGGCCCACCCCGCCCGGGGCGCGCGAGCGCCGGGCCACGCTGCACACCGCCCCGCTCGCCCCCGCCACCGTCGAGGGCCTGCGCCGGCTCGGCGCCCGGCACGGCGCCACCCTGTTCGCCGTCGTCCTGGCCGCCGCCTTCGCCACCCTGCGCACCGCCGCCGACCAGGCCGACCTCACCCTCGGCTGCGCCAGCGGCCAGCGCCTGCGGCCCGAACTGCGCCGCACCGTCGGCCTCGGCGTCAACACCCTCGCGGTGCGCGCCGACCTGGCCGGCGATCCCACCTTCACCGAGGTGCTCGGACGGGCCCGGACCGCGCTGCTCGACGCGCAGCAGCACCACGAGATCCCGTTCGACCTGATCGTCGAGCGGCTCGGCGCGGCGGCCCGCGGCGCCGACGGCACCCCGCTGCTCTCCGTCAGCTGCGACCTCGTCCGCCCCGCGGAGCCGCTCACACTGCCCGGCCTCACCGCCGAGGACGTCGAACTCGACCTGGGCCTGGCCAAGTTCGGCCTCGCCCTGCTGGTCGAGGACGGCCCGCAGCCGCGCTGCCTGGTCCAGCACGACCGGGACGCCCTCGACGAGACCACCGCCGAGCACCTGCTCACCGCCTTCGCGGACCTGCTCGCCGCCGTCGCCACCGACCCCGACCAGCCCCTCTCCGCACTCCCCGGCACCCGCCTGGCCACCGCCCGACACCCGGCCCTCGCCGCACTGTCGGCCGACCCCCGGGTGGTCGAGGCGGCCGTCGTCGAGACCGCCGACGGCCCGCCGCTCGCCTACGCCGTGGTGCGCGGCCCGGTCGCCCCGACCGGCGTCGAACTGCGCGCCGCCCTGCGCCGCCACGTCGACCCCGCCCACCTGCCGGCCGCCGTCACCCTGCTGGACCGGCTGCCCCGGCACGCCGACGGGACCCCGGACCGCGGCCGGCTGCCCGGCGCGGCCCCGACCGCCCCCGAGCGGTCCGGCCCGCTCGACACCGTCCGGACGGCCTTCGGCGAACTGCTCGGCACCACCCCGCCCGCCGACGGCGACTTCTTCGCCCTCGGCGGCCACTCCCTGGTCGCCGTCCAGCTCGCCGAACGCCTGCGCACCCGCACCGGTCTGCCGCTCACCGGCCTGGACGTGCTGGAACAGCGCACCCCGCGCGCCCTCGCCGCCCTGCTCGCCACCCGCGAGGACGAGCGCCGCGCCGCCCCCGCCCGCACCGGCTCCCGCCCGGGCACCCGCACCCGCGCGGGCACCGTGCTGCTCACCGGCGCCACCGGCGGAGTCGGCGCGGCCGTCCTCCAGGAACTGGTGGCCCAGGGCCGTCCGGTCCGGGCCCTGGTCCGGCCCGAGTCCGCCCACCTGCCCGCCCTGCACGGCGCCGAGCTGGCCGAGGGCGACCTCGCCGACCTCGACAGCCTGCGCCGCGCGGTCGAGGGCGTCGACGCCGTCATCCACGCCGCCTGCACCTTCACCGAGCACGCCGTCGACCTCGCCGCGATGCGCGCCCTGGTCGAGGGCTGGCGCGGCGGCCCGTTCGTCTTCGTCAGCAGCATCGACGCCTACGGCCGCCCGTCCGGCACCGACGTCCCCGAAGGCGGCCCGACCGGCGAACCGGTCAGCCCCTACGGGCAGGCCAAGCTGGACTGCGAGCGCATCCTGTTCGAGGCGGCCGCCACCGGCCGGGGCCCGGCCACCGTGGTCCGCGCCCCGATCGTCTGGGGCCCGCACCAGCGCCTGCGCGACCAGCTCCGCTGGGGCTCCACCGGCGACCTCTACCAGGCCGCCCTGGCCGGCCGCCCGATCGCCCTGCCCGCCCCCGCCCCCGGCGACCGCTCCACCTGGTACGGCGCCGCCTGGGTGCACTCCGCCGCCCTGGCCCGCGCGCTCGCCGCCTGCGTCGCCGACGGCAACCCGGCGGCCGGCCGGATCGTCAACGCCGTCAACGGGCACGTCTCCTGGGCGGACTTCACCGGTGAGCTCGTGCGCCTGCTCGACTCCGGCAGCCCGCTGGACCTGCGCCCCGACGCCGATCCCGAACTCCGCCGCCCCTGGCACTACCGCGCGGAGACCCTCGCCGCCCCGCTGAGCCCCGAGCCGGGCGAGGACTGGCGCACCGTCCTGGCGGCGATGGTCGGCTGACCTGCACCGCTCCGCGTCGGGGGGGGGCGGGGCCCCCCCCCCCCCCCCCCCCCGGGGGGCGGGGCGCGCGGCGCGTGTGACAAACCCGCCCCGACACACACACGCGG
>NZ_JBHWIR010000270.1:2904-7033 GCF_042731835.1 Kitasatospora sp. NPDC059817
CGGCCCCGCGGGGGGCGGTCGCGGGCCCCGGGTTGCGGGGTGGCGGGGGGGTGGCCCCGGCCCGGCGGCGGTGGGGGGCCGCCCGCGCGGGGCGGCCCCCCGCGGCCGTTCGGGGGGCCGCCGCGGCTATATGATCACGCGGCCGAGATCACGTCACGGGGGAGCACGAGAACAGCGATGGCCGGGCAGGCAGTACTCGCACCGCCGAGGGAACTCCGCACCTGGTTCGGCCGGCGCTCGGTGCGGATGACCGGATCCGCGCTGGTGTGGCAGGAGGAACCGGAGGCCTTCCACATCCCCTACGGCCGGATCCACCGGGTGCACGCCGTCCCCGGCCGGGGCGTGCTCTGGGACCTGTGCGTCGAGGTCGACCCGCCGGGGCGCGGCGAGCGCTCCGAGTTCCGCCTGGGCACGACCGACGCCAAGGCCCAGGCGTTCGCCGACGCCATCAACGCGCAACGGCTGAAACGGCTCGCCGAGGCTCCGGCCGACCCGACGCGGATCCGCGTCGAACCGTTCCGGCGGCCCAGGCCGCTGCGGCCCGCCGGCTGGCAGCTCGGCCTCCTCGCCCTGTTCGCCGGCTGCCTCACCGAGTCCGTCGCCCTGGCCCTGCTCGGCCACCCCGTGCGGGCCGGGTTCGTCTGGGCCGGCTTCACCGCCTGGTGGGTGAGTGCCGCCTGGGCGGCGAACCTGCCCTGGCAGCTCCGCTACTGGCGCCAGCAGCAGGCACTGGGCGAGCTCCGCCCGGCGGAGTTCACCGGCTCCTACCTCGGGGAGTACCGGGTGCACGACGTCCGCGGCCACTCCCGCAGCACCCGGCGCACGCTCCGGTACACCTACCGGGTGACCGACCAGCTCGGCACGGCGCAGCGGCACGAGTGCAGCGCCGCCGACGTGCGGGACGTGACGCGGCCCCGCACGGTCCTGGTGGTGCCCGGCCGCCTGTCGGCGGACACGCCGGGCAGGCTCGCCGGCCACCTGGTGTGGATGGGCGTCACCGGCCTGCCGACCCTGGTCGCGGGCCTGGTCGGCCTGGTCCTCGTCCCGGGCCTGCTGCTGCCCTGAGCCGCCGGCAGCTCACCCGATGCCGACCACCCACGCCCACCCGGGCGGCACGTCCGGCCTGGACTCCGGGTCCGTCTCCCGCCCCCACCCGACGCGCGCCCTTCCGTTTGCGGCGGCCCGGGCCGGGCTGTGGGGGCGGTGTGCGGGCGCTGGAGATCCACTGGAGGCCGCCTCAAGGAGGGTGGTTCGTGGCGGGTTGGGTGTGTTCTGGTGGATGGCGAAGCAGACCCGCCCCAGGTCCTGTCCGGCCGGACAGGACCCGGTTCGGGGCACGCCGGGGGACGGTAGACGCTCGCGCATGGATGTGAGTGTGGAGGCTATGGTTCGCCGGCCCGGAGTGGATTTGACTGGTGGACATGAGGACGGACGCGCAGGGTTCGCAGAACCGGCCGGGTCCGCTGGTTTCGTCGACTTCTTCTCCGAATGGGGTGGCTGCTGTGGTTGCCAAGGGTGTTGTGGATCTTCCGGTCGGTGCTGGTGTGGTGCTGGTGGTGGGTGGGACGGGTAAGACCGGTCGGCGGGTGGCGGAGCGGTTGGCGGGGTTGGGGTACGGGGTGCGGGTGGGGTCGCGGTCGGGGGCGGTGGCGTTCGACTGGCATGACGAGGGGACGTGGGAGGCGGCGCTGGAGGGGGTGAGTGCGGCGTATCTGACGTACTACCCGGATCTGGCGTTTCCCGGGGCGGTGGAGGCGGTGGGGGCGTTCGCGCGGCTGGCGGCGCGGCGTGGTGTGGGGCGTCTGGTGCTGCTGTCGGGGCGTGGTGAGGAGGCGGCGGAGGCGGGGGAGAAGGCGGTGATGGAGTCGGGGGCCGCGTGGACGGTGGTGCGGTGCGCGTGGTTCAACCAGAACTTCAGCGAGAGTTTCTTCCTGGATCCGGTGCTGGCGGGGGAGTTGGCGTTGCCGGTGGGGGGTGCGGTGGAGCCGTTCGTGGATGCGGAGGACATCGCGGAGGTGGCGGTGGCGGCGTTGACGCAGGCGGGGCATGCGGGGGAGGTGTACGAGTTGACGGGGCCGCGGTTGCTGTCGTTCGCGGAGGTGGCGGTGGAGTTGTCGCGGGCGACGGGTCGTGAGGTGCGGTTCGAGGCGGTGTCGGAGGCGGCGTACCGGGGGGTGTTGGAGGAGGCGGGGCTGCCGGGGGACTTCGCGGAGCTGTTCTCGGTGATCCTGGACGGTCGTAACGCCTCGTTGGGGGACGGGGTGCGGCGGGCGTTGGGTCGTGAGCCGCGGGACTTCGCCGAGTTCGCCCGCGAGGCCGCCGCGTCCGGGGTCTGGGACGTGTGAGCCGCCCACCGCGCCGCACAACTCGCAGGCCAGTCAGTTCCGTTGATCGTCGGTGCCGGGCCTCGCCGGCCTCCTGACCGTCCATCCGGGTCGAACCCGGGAGCGGTACGGAAGCCGGTGCCCGGGCACCGTGGTGGCCCCCGCGCTGGGCGGGGGCCGGGGAGAAATCGAAGGATTACCGATGCGCTCGAACCAGACCGCGACTCCAGCTTCCTACTCCGCTCCATCCTCCTTCGGCGGCCTCGCGCCGGGCGCCTCGGCGGCCCCCGCCGCACGGAGCAAGGCCGCCGGGCCCGTCCTGGCGGGCGCCACCATCGCGATGGGCCTGATGGCGGGCCTGTTCTTCGCCTTCGACGTGTCCGTGATGCCGGGCCTCGCGGCGGGCGACGACCGGACGTACGTGACGGCGATGCAGCACATCAACAAGTCGATCGAGAACGGCATGTTCGGCCTGGTCTTCGTCGGCGCCTTCGTGGCGACGGGCGTGGCGGCCTGGCTCCAGCACAAGGCCGGGCGACGGCAGGCGGCACTGTGGGCCGCCGGGGCGACGGTGCTCTACGTGGTGGCCGTGATGGTCACCATGGGCGTCAACATCCCGCTCAACAACCAGCTGGCGCAGGCCGGCGACCCGTCCCAGATCACCGACTTCGCGGGCGTGCGCGCCAAGTTCGAGGGCACCTGGGTGGCCACCAACATGCTCCGCACGCTGCTCTGCACGGGGGGCCTGGCGGCCCTGACCCGGGCGCTGGTCCTGCACGGCCGCGCCTCGCGCTGAACGGCCCGGCCCCGCAACGGGGTTGCCGCCCCTGGTGGATCCCCGCCGGGGGCGGTCGCCGTGCCCGGTGCCGTGCCCGGCCAGTTCCCGCCGCTCGCCGCTGGTCAACCCGCCGAGCAGCTGGCCGAATTCACCCCCGGCCGGTCGCGGCGGCGGCGCCCTTCGGCGCAGACTGGTCGGTACAGGGCGGTTCCGGCACCAGGGGCAGGGGGCAGGCATGGCCGTACATTCCGGCAGGCGCAGGGCGGTTGGGCGGATTCGGACCGCGATCGGCGCACTCGCCGTCGCCCTGGTGGCGGGAGCGGCGGTCGCGGTGCCGGCCGCACCCGCCGAGGCGGCGGGCGCCAAGGCCGACCAGGGCGGGAAGGTCGTCTACCTCACCTTCGACGACGGCCCCAGCCCCACCTACACGCCGAGGATCCTCGGGATCCTCGCCCACTACGGTGTGCGCGCGACGTTCTTCGAGATCGGGCAGAACGTCGCCGCCCACCCGGCGCTCACCGGGCAGGTCGCCCGGGCGGGCCACAGCGTGCAGAACCACTCCTGGTCGCACCCTGACCTGCGCCGGCTCTCGGCCTCCGCCGTCAACGCCCAGGTGGCGAACACGGACAAGGCGATCCGGGCCCAGACCGGCCGCACCCCGAGCTGCCTGCGCCCGCCCTACGGTGCGGTCAACGGCGCGGTGCGCTCGCGCGCGGCGGCGCTCGGCAAGCAGGTCGTGCTGTGGTCGGTGGACCCGACCGACTGGTCCCGGCCGGGAACGGCGGCCATCCAGTCCCGGGTGCTGAAGAACGTCCGCCCGGGCTCGGTGATCCTGCTGCACGACGGCGGCGGAGACCGCAGCCAGACCGCAGCCGCGCTGCCGACGATCCTCTCCACCCTCAAGGCGCGCGGGTACACCTTCGGGACCCTCTGCGGCTAGGGCGGGACCCGCCGGAGCCCCCGGGGAGGCCGCGGGGAAAGCCCCCCCCGCGGGGGGGGGGGGGTGGGCGGGGGGGGGGGGGGCCCC
>NZ_JBHWIR010000271.1:0-6749 GCF_042731835.1 Kitasatospora sp. NPDC059817
GGCCGGCGCGGCGCGCGGCGCGCGGGTGATCGGCGCCGCGCGGATGTCCGACACGCTGGACTGGACCGACCGCACCACCTGCGTGATCTTCGGCGACGGCGCCGGCGCCGCGGTGGTCGAGGCCCAGGAGGACGGTGCCGAGCCCGGCATCGGCCCGGTGGTCTGGGGCTCCGAGCCGGAGAAGGGCGACGCCGTGGTGATCACCGGCTGGGACCCGGTGATCAGCCAGCAGGGCCAGTCGGTGTTCCGCTGGGCCACCACCCAGCTCGCCCCGCTGGCCCGCCGGGCCTGCGAGCAGGCCGGGATCGACCCGTCGGAGCTGAAGGGCTTCGTGCCGCACCAGGCCAACCTGCGGATCATCGACTCGATCGCCGCCAAGCTGGGCCTCACCGACGCGGTGGTGGCCCGGGACGTGGTCGACTCCGGCAACACCTCGGCCGCCTCCATCCCGCTGGCCTTCTCCAAGCTGGTCGAACGCGGCGAGCTGTCCCCGGGCGACCCGGTCCTGCTCTTCGGCTTCGGCGGCGGGCTCGCCTACGCCGGCCAGGTGGTCCGCTGCCCCTGACGGCGCGGGGCACCTAGGGCCCCTGAGGGGCGGGAACGCGAACATGCCGGTGGGCGGGCACCCTGTGTGAGGGGTGCCCGCCCACCGGCATGTCTGGCGCGCGTGCGGTACGTCGGCGGACCTCCCCCGAGGACACGGCCGCCGTCCGTCGTACCCCGGACAGGAGGCCGGGGCTGCGCGCGGAGCGGATGGTCGGTTGAGCGGATGGTCTACTTGGGCGGCTTCTTGCCGGTGACGCCCAGGTACACCAGGGGAGCGAGGTTGGGCTTGAGGTCCTTGACCTTGACGCCCCAGGCGGTGAAGGCCTTCTGGTGCTCGGCCGCCGAGGCGAGCAGCGAGACCAGGGCCCCGGCGACGGCGTTCGGGTCGAGCGACTTGTCGGCCTGGCCCTTCGCCTGGAGTTCCTTGACGGCCTCCGCGAGCGGCTTGGCGACCGCGTTGAGGACCGTCATGCGGATCTTGAAGAACCGCTTGTCCCCTTCGGCGGCACCGAGCGTGACCACTCGGAGAATGGCGTCGTTCTTGCGCCAGAAGGCGAGGAATCCGTCGACCAGTTCTTCCGAAGTGGTCGGACCGGACTTCCCTGCCCAGGACTTTCCGGCCACCAGCTCTTTGAGGGTGTCGGCGTCCTTGGCCATTTCCTCGGCGATTTCGAGGACAGCGCCCTCGACATCCGGGAAGTACTGGTAGAAGGTCGCGGGGGAGGTACCCGCCATACGGGCGACGTCGATGACCTTGACGTCCCGGTACGGCGACGTGCTGAGCATCTCGCGGAGGCAGTCGAGCAGCTTCTGCCGCGTTTCCTGTCCGCGTCGCCCGGCGACGCGACCGTCGACGGTGCGAACTTGTCCTGTCATGCCGTCAGCTTACCGTGGCACGATCTTGGCGCGATTCGGTGATGCGACTATTACTCCGCACGGGGGGTTGCTATAGGGGCATGAACCACTTCGGACGGATATTCACCGCGCTCCGCAGGCGTCGTTGAAGCCCCCCCGTGTGCCTTTGACCCCACAGCGTGACGGCGAGTCCGCTGAGGGGTGATCGAGTGACAGAGCGTGACGACTGGCGGCGTCGGAAGATCGGCGCCGAAGGGGAGGGTCCGGGCGTCCGGGTGCAAGCCGCGGCCGGAACGGGCGTCAGAATCCGGCCGTTCCGTCATCACCGGCCGGACGGCGGCGCTCCCGGGGCGGCCGTCGGCTCTGGGCGGGGGAGGTTGGAGATGGGCCGGGCGGCATTGGAGAATCGGGTCCGGCACCACGCGGCGGGTGCGGAAAACGGGGAGGTGGCAGCGGAGTGGACCAGCTGACGGCGCACGATCCGAGGCGGATCGGGCCCTTCGAGGTGCTGGGGCGGCTCGGCGCGGGTGGGATGGGGCTGGTCTACCTGGCGCGCTCCGCCTCCGGCCGGCGGGTGGCCATCAAGACCGTCCGGGGGGAACTGGCCGAGGACGAGCTGTTCCGCGTCCGCTTCGCCCGCGAGATCGAGGCGGCCAAGACGGTCGGCGGTTTCTACACCGCGGCCGTGGTGGACGCCGACGCGGACGCCCGGGTGCCCTGGCTGGCCACCGCGTACATCCCGGCCCCCTCGCTGGAGGACCTGGTCGAGGAGTGCGGTCCGCTGCCGGTGGACGCCACCCGCTGGCTGATCGCGGGCATCGCCGAGGCGCTGCAGTCCATCCACGCGGCCGGGCTGATCCACCGGGACCTCAAGCCCTCCAACGTGCTGGTGGTCGAGGACGGCCCGAAGGTGATCGACTTCGGCATCGCCTCCGGCGTCTCCAGCACCCGGCTCACCATGACCAACGTCGCGGTCGGCACCCCCGCCTACATGTCCCCCGAGCAGGCCAAGGACAGCCGTAACGTCCGGGGCGCCAGCGACGTCTTCTCGCTCGGCTCGCTGATGGTGTTCTGCGCGACCGGGCACCCGCCCTTCAGCGGCTCCAACCCGGTCGAGACGGTGTTCCAGCTGCTGCGCGAGGAGCCGGACCTGTCCGGGATGCCGCGCGAGCTGATGGACCTGGTCCGCGCCTGCATGCGGCCCTCGCCCGAGCACCGGCCCACCCCGGCGCAGATCCAGGCCGAACTGGCCCCGCACCTGTTCTCCCGGGACGACGCCGCCGGTGAGGTCGGCGACTGGCTCCCCGTGAACGCGCTGGAGCTGATCGAGCGCAAGCGCGGCCGCCGCCCGAGCGCGCCGCCCCGGGCCGTCCAGCTGCCGGGCGGCGCGCCACCGCCCCCGGCCGGGCCGCCGCAGGCCGGCCCGCTCCAGCCCCACCAGCCGCCGCAGCCGCACCAGCCGGTCCCGGTGCAGCGCCCCGGCCTGGACGACCCGCGCACCCACCTGGGCGGGGGGCACGCGCCGCCGCCGTCCGGGCCGGTGCACACGGGGCGGAGGCCGGGCCCGGTGTCCGACGGCGAGATCCCGACCGCGAAGATCGCCTCCCCCAACAAGCACCGCGCGCCGGGCGGCGGCGGGGCCGTCGAGGTGCGGCTGTCCGGAGCCTCGGTGCGGATAGGCCCCGGGCCGCGGGCCGAGCACGAGCAGCCCGGCCCGGGCACCGCCCCGGCCGAGACCGACTGGGTCCGCCGGATCACCCCGCCGCCGGCGCCGGCCGCCCGCTGGCGCCCCTGGCGGTTCCGGATGTCCAACGACGTCTGGGGCACCCCGGTGGTCGCCGACGGCACGCTCTTCGTCTCCAGCTTCGAGGTGCACGCGCTGGACATCGCCTCCGGCGAGCGGCGCTACAAGACCCGGGACGTCGCCTGGGCGCTCGCGGTGGACGCCGGCCGGGTGCATGCGGCCGACGGCCCGCACCTGTACACCGTGGACGTCGCGGACGGCACCGAGCGCTGGCGCACCTCACTGGACGGCTGGGTCTACTCGCTCTCCGCCGCCGACGGGGTGCTCTGCTGCGGCGTCCGCGGCGGCGGCGTCCAGCTGCGCTCGGCCGCCAACGGCGCCGAGCTGTGGCGGGCCGACGACGCCCAGCAGGACTACGAGAACCCGCAGTCCGGACCGGTCCTGGTGGCCGGCGCGGCCTACTACTACGGGGCCGGGCGGCTGCGCTGCATCGACCCGCACGGCGCCGGCCTGCGCTGGTCCTTCCCGGTCGGCGAGGACGTGCCCTCGCACCCGGTCGAGCGCGGCGGCGTGCTGTACGTGACGGCCGGCTCCCGGGTGTACGCGCTGGACGCGGCCAGCGGGGTCGAGCGCTGGCGCTTCGAGGCCCCGGTGGTGCTGTTCACCCCGCCCGCGCTGGATGCCGACGCGGTCTACGTGGCCGACTACCTCGGGACGGTGTACGCGCTGGACGCGGCCACCGGCCGGGACCGCTGGCGCGGGGTCACCGGCAACCGCCAGGGCGCCGAGCCGGTGGTGGTCGGGGACGGCATGGTGCTGGTCGGCAGCGGCGGGGTGCTGTACGCCTTCGAGGCGGCGAGCGGCCGGGAGCGCTGGCGCTACACGGCGCGCGGCGAGATCGTCGGCTCCCCGGCGGTGGCCGACGGCCTGGTGCACCTGGGCAGCCGGGACCACTCGCTGCACACCCTGGACCTGGCGAGCGGTCAGCTGCGCTGGGAGCTCGGCACCAAGGGCGAGCTGACCGGCTCGCCGGTCGCGGTCGGCGGCCGGGTCTTCGTCGGCTCCAAGGACCGCTGCGTGTACGCGCTGGACGCCTTCTACGGCACGGCCGTCCCGGCGCGCTGAACCGGCGCGGCGGCGGGGCGGGCGCCCCGCCGCCGTCAGACGCGTCCGATCAGGCCTTGCGGGCCCCGGGGTGGCGGCTGCACCAGCCGTCCCACGCGGAGGCCACCATCTCCGCCACGTCGTGGCGGGCGCCCCAGCCCAGCTCGCGGCGGATCAGGTCGGCCGAGGCCACCACCCGCGCGGGGTCGCCGGCGCGGCGCGGGGTCACCTCGGGGGTGGTGTCGTAACCGGTGACCTTGCCGATCACCTCCAGCATCTCCTTGACGCTGACGCCCTCGCCGCGGCCGATGTTGAGCACCAGCGAGGTCTCGCCGGCCGGGTCGGCGGCCAGCCGCTTGGCGGCCGCGACGTGGGCCGAGGCGATGTCGGAGACGTGGATGAAGTCGCGGACGCAGCTGCCGTCCTGGGTGGGGTAGTCGTCGCCGAAGACCCGCGGGGCCTCGCCGGCGGTGAGCCGCTCGAAGACCATCGGGATCAGGTTGAAGACCCCGGTGTCGGACAGCTCGGGGGAGGCGGCACCGGCCACGTTGAAGTAGCGCAGCGCCACGGTGGAGATGCCGTGGGCCTTCCCGGCCGCGGCGACCAGCCACTCGCCGGCCAGCTTGGTCTCGCCGTACGGGCTCATCGGGGCGCACGGGGTCGACTCGGTGACCAGGTCGACGTCCGGCATGCCGTAGACGGCGGCGGAGGAGGAGAAGAGGAAGCGCTTGACCCCGCCCTCGGCGGCGGCCTCCAGGACGGTCTGCAGGCCGATCATGTTCTCCCGGTAGTAGAAGAACGGCTGCTCGACGGACTCGCCGACCTGCTTCTTGGCGGCGAAGTGCAGGATGCCCTCGATCGCGTGCTCGCGGATGGCGGCGTCCAGGGCGGCCCGGTTCAGGGTGGAGCCCTCGACCAGGGCGACGCCCTCCGGCAGGCGGGAGGCGTCGCCGGTGCTGAGGTCGTCCAGGACGGCGACGCGCTCACCGGCGTCGAGCAGCTGGCGGACGACGTGCCCGCCGATGTATCCGGCACCGCCGGTGATCAACCAAGTCATGGGCCGATTCTAGGGTGTTCGGGTTTCCGTGGTGAGTGCCGGGCGAGTCGAGCCGTCAAATCGGACAAATCGGTGAAATGCTGACAAAGATTTCCGTGCTCTCAGCGTGGTGACGAATCGGAGGCAGTCAGGTGAGCCGAAAGAAGGAACACGCCCGCCCCCTGCCGGCCGGGCCCCGGCCGACCGGCCCCAGGACGGCCCACGGCCGGTTGCTCGTGCCCGGCGCGGTGGCCGTACTGACCGCGCTGGCGCTGGCCGGGTGCAGCAGCGGCTCCTCCTCGTCCGCCTCGCAGGCCGCGGGCTCCCCGTCGAGCTCCGGCTCGGCCAAGCCGGCCTCGTCGGCCCCCGCGCGGTCGGCCGACGGGAACCAGTTGCAGGACGACTACCAGCGGGTCATCGCCGACGTGCTGCCCTCGGTGGTGCAGATCACCACCGGCGACAGCCTCGGCTCCGGGATCGTCTACGACGACAAGGGCGACATCGTCACCAACGCCCATGTGGTGGGCACCGCGACCACCTTCACCGTCACCCTCGCCAACAGCACCAAGTCGCTGGACGCCACCCTGGTCGGCAGCTACCCCGACACCGACCTCGCGGTGATCAAGCTGAGCAGCCCGCCGAGCGGCCTCAAGCCGGCCGCCTTCGGGGACTCCGGCAAGGTCCAGCTCGGCCAGATCACCCTCGCCATGGGCAGCCCGCTCGGCCTCTCCAGCAGCGTCACCCAGGGCATCGTCTCGGCCACCGGACGGACCGTCTCCGAACCCAGGGGCGGCGGCTCGCCCGGCGCCACCATCGGCAACATGGTGCAGACCTCGGCCGCGATCAACCCGGGCAACAGCGGCGGCGCGCTGGTCAACCTGGACAGCCAGGTGATCGGCATCAACACGCTCGCGGCGACGGAGCCCGAGGCCAACGGCGCGGCCGCGCCCGGCATCGGCTTCGCCATCCCGGCGTCCACCATCACCAACATCACCGACCAGCTGATCAAGCAGGGCAAGGTCACCAACTCCGGCCGGGCCGCGCTCGGCATCACCGCCCGGACCAGCTTCAACCAGCAGTTCAAGCCCGCCGGCGCGGTCATCGTGGCGGTCACCGCGGGCGGCCCGGCCGCCTCGGCGGGGATGCAGGCCGGCGACGTGATCACCAAGATCGGGGACGCCACGGTCGACTCGCTGAACGCGCTCACCACCGCGCTCGCCTCGCTCACCCCGGGCGACAAGGCCACCGTCGCCTACACCAGGGACGGCAACAGCCGGACCGCCGACGTCACCCTCGGCGCCCTGGAGAGCCCGTAGGACCCGGCTGGCCGGGCCGCACGCCGCGCAAGGGCTCCGCGGACCGGGCCGCCCCACCGGAGCGGGGGGGGGGGGCGGGGCCGGCCGGGAGGGGCGCGGGGCGGCCGCCCGCTGGGCCGCCCTCTCGGCGGCCTGCGTGGCCGCCCGC
>NZ_JBHWIR010000272.1:0-6691 GCF_042731835.1 Kitasatospora sp. NPDC059817
TGGGTCGAGCCTCGGGGGGGGGGCGCCGTGTCGGGGGGGGGCCCGGCCCCCCCCGGTACGGCCCCCGGGGCGGGCCCGGCGGGCGGGGCCCCGCGCCCTGCCCCGTGCGGTGCCGGGCTGCGGCGGCGGTGCGTCAGCCCTGTACGATGTCGCCGCCCGCCTGCCCGGCGCCCTCAGCCGTTCCTGCCTTCTCACGCATCTTGCGCACCAGCTCCGCCTTCTGGTCGGCTGCACCCTGGCGGTCGAGGTTGCGGTGCGGACCGTTGTTCTGCCGTTCGGCGCGGGACTGCCTCTTGCGCTGGCCGCCGCCCATGCCCACGGGGTTGTTGATGTTCTTGCTCACGGTCGTGGGTTCTCCCGGTGGTGAAGTGAAGTGAAGTGAAGTGATCTACGGATTCATCGGTGGGGGACGGGCGGCGACGTCGAAGGACGTCAGCAGGGGCCCATCACGCGCTCACTCGTAAATCGGGGTCTGGAAGAACATGGCAAAGACGTTACCCGGTTCCGTCGGCCCTGCACACCAACCTTTTCGCCGCTCCCGCGTCGGCCGGGCCTTCGGCGAGCGCCCGGGGCCGGCCGGTTCCTTCCGGGATTCCCAGCACCGCCAGCACCCGCCGGTCGTCGCCGCCCGCCCTGTCCAGATGGGCGTTGCCGGGCCGCGGGGGCGCTGCCAGTGGTCGCGAGCACACTGATGGCATGAGAGGTCATCTCACTTGCGTCCCGCCGTTGCGGGACAACCCTTGGCTCGGGCAGCGGCGATTCACCTGCCGATTCCCGTTCCCGTGTCCTTTTGGCCACGCGGTGGACATCGCCCATGGGGAGAGGACACGGAATCCGGGATCCCACACCGCCCGCTGGCCGGCCGGGACACCCTTCGCTGCCACTCGCCAGCCCGGGCGGATCAAGTTCGACTACCCACTGGATACGGATGGTGATCTTCCGGACGGTGTGTCGTCTTGAGCGTGTCCTCGCCCGCTGGTCCTGACGTACCTCGCGCACCGCCCCGCACGCTCTGCCGCCACGCCCGGCCGAACGGCAAGCCTTGGACCAGGGTCACCGCGTTCAGGAAGGAGAAGCACATGGGACAGCGTGCGCAGCGGGGCAGGGTGTACCGGCGATGTGGGTGCCGGGACGAGGGCGGGCGGCAGTTGGGTGCGTGGTGTGTGCGGTTGCTGGAGGAGGCGGGTCACGGGTCGTGGACGTACTGCGTTGACCTGGCGCCGGAGGACGGCCGGCGTCGTACGCGGCGTCGTGGCGGGTTCGCGACCGAGGCGGAGGCTGCGCAGGAGCTGGCGGCGGTGCTGGAGGGTGAGCTGAGCGGGTCGTACGAGGAGCGTCGTACCACCGTGGCGGACTACCTGCGGGAGTGGCTGGCCGCGTGGAAGGAGGATCTCACCGTGAACACCTATGCCGGTTACGCGGCGTACGTGGAGAGGGACCTGATCCCGGCGTTCGGGCGGTGCCGGTTGCTGGACCTGCGGCCGAAGCAGATCGAGGACTGGATGGCCGCTCAGCGGAAGGCCGGGCGGGGCCGGGTCACGCTGTACCGGGTGGTCTCGACGCTGCCCAACGCGTTGAACCACGCGGTGCGGTCGTGGCGGCTGAAGTTCAACCCGGCCGAGCACTGCGTGCCGCCCAAGCCCCGCGCGCAGGAGCGGACCTGCTGGACCCCGAAGGAGGCCGCGTCGTTCCTGCGGCACAACGCCGAGCAGTACGCCGACCAGCTGGCCGACCTGTTCGAGGTGATGCTCGGTACCGGCATGCGCCGCAGTGAGGTCCTCGCCCTGCACTGGTCGGACGTCCACCTCATGGACCGAAAGCTCTTCGTCCGCTGGACCCTGTCCGCCGTGGACAACGGTACGGGGTGAACCGCGACGGGGCCGGTCAGGCATGGCGCAGCGCGTGCCGCTCGTCCAGTCCTTCGGTCAAGAGGTGTTGGTCGACCACGTCGTTGCCTCCGAGAATGGCGCGTTTGGCCGCGGATTCGGCGGCCTTGACCAGCTCGGCGTGGCTGAGCTGGTCGACCTTGGTGATCAGGTCGGACCAAGGTACGCCGGTGGTGTCCATTCCGGCTAGGCGTCGTTGCAGGATCTCGATCGCCTGTTCCGGGGAGGGTGGTGCGTAGTGGACGACGAGGTCGAAGCGACGGAAGAGTGCGCGGTCGAGGAGGTGGCGGTGGTTGGTGGCGGCGACGACGAGGCTTTCGGTGGGGGCTTCGTCGAGGAAGAGGAGGAAGGAGTTGAGGATGCGGCGGGCTTCGCCGACGTCGTTGCCGGCGGTGCGTTCGGCGCCGAGGGCGTCGAACTTGTCGAAGAGGTAGACGGCGCGGGTCTCGGCGGCGGCTTCGAAGACGGTGCGGAGCTTGGTGGCGGTCTCTCCCATGAAGCGGCTGATCAGTCCGTCGAGGCGGATGGTGAACAGGGGCAGGGAGAGTTCTTTGGCCAGTGCGGCGGCGGTCATGCTCTTGCCGGTGCCGGGCGGCCCCGAGAGGAGGATGCGGTGTACGGGGGTGAATCCGAAGCGTTCCAGGCGGGCGCGCTGGCGTTGCTCGTGCAGGACCTTGTCCAGGGGGGCGCGGACGTCGTCGGCGAGGGTCATGTCGTCGAGGCGGACGTCGGGGTAGCCGGCGGTGAGGAGGCTGGCGAGTTCACCTCTGGGCTGGACGACGGGTGTCGGGGCGAGCCTGAGGATCTTCTCGGCCCGGGCGGCATCGATGATCTCGCGGAGTTCGACGGCGAGCTTGCCGTGGGCCTGGCGCGCGGACTTCGCGGCCACCTGGAGGGCGATGCTGTAGAAGCGGTCCTCGTCGCCGGCGGCATGGGCGTTGAGGAGTGCCTTGAGGTGGTCAGCCGTGGCAGCCACGCACCTCACACTCCTCTTCAGCAGACCGGCCCGCCACTCTAGCGAGCGCCCCGGACAACCGATACCCACGGCGCGCGCTCCAGCGCCGTGGGTATCGTACGGCGGCATGGGCGCCCGCTCGACCGCGGGCCGGAAGGGCTCTCGGTCACCGAGCCTGCCACGCGAGGTGGACTCGGCGGCGCTGTCCTGTGAAGAGCTCCAGGCCTGGCGAGGTCCTCCGGCGAGCGGCGTAGCCACGCGTCGAACGGCTTCGGGACTGCGGCTTGGAATCGGGGGGTGGGGCGTCTCTGGCCGGTGCGCCGGTCAGAGACGCCCGAGCCTCGCGTCGGCAGCAGGAGTCTCGTCCTCCTCGGGGTCCGGGCGGAGCATGTCGAGGAGGTCGCGAGCTGCCCAGTCCGGGAGGGTCACTGCTGGCGGGATCTGGCTCGGGTGTCGCGGGGTGAGAGCCGGTGCGATGCTGAGACGGACAAAACGCCAGTGCGGCGCTCGCGTGGCCGCGTGGGGCAAGGCAGGAAAGCCGGCCGGCGAAGAGGGCCACTGCGGGGAATTGAGGTGCCCATGGCGGAATTGGCTCGGGAGAACCGCAGGGCCGCGGTGGACCGGTCGGAGGGCTTCGGTGAGCGGCTGCTGGGCCAGCTGCTGGACCGGGCTCACGAGATGCCGCCGCAGCTCATCGCCCCGCTGGTGGCGGAGGAGGTCCGCGCGATCGGTGGCCGGGACGTCTCGATCCTTCTGCAGGATTACGGCCAACTCATGCTGGTGCCGCTTCCAGGCAGGGGACTCACCGGTGGAGACCCGGTGCCCATCGACGGTTCCCGGGCCGGCGAGGTCTTCCTCCGTACGACCCCGGCCGAGCACCGTCAGGCCGACGGGATACGGATGTTCCTGCCGCTGTTGGACGGCAGTGACGAGGTCGGGGTCATGGCCGTCACCCTCGACAGCGTCGATGACGACGACCGCCGGTTACTACGGCGTCTCGCCGGGCTGGTCGCCGACATGCTGGTCACCAAGAACGGCTACACGGACCAGTTCTTCCAGGCGCGGCGCCGCGAGCCGATGAGTGTGGCAGCGGAGATCCAGTGGTCACTGCTGCCCCCGCTGTCGATGAACACCCCGCAGGTCGCGGTCGCCGGGATCCTGGAGCCCGCCTACAACGTCGCCGGCGACAGCCTGGACTACGCCCTGAACGACGACATGCTGCATCTGGCCATGATCGACGCGATGGGCCACGGCTTGAACGCCGCCGTGCTGGCGACCGTCGCCGTGGGCGCCTATCGGCATGCCCGGCGGGCCGGTGTCGGGCTCGCCGAGCTCTATGCGTTCATGGATTCCGCGATCGACGAGCAGTTCGGCCCGGACCAGTTCGTCACCGCGCAGATGATGCGCATGGACATCGGAACGGGCGAGCTGCAATGGGTCAACGCAGGCCACCCGGCACCGCTGCTGATCCGCGATCACCGGGTCATCCTGACCCTGGACAGCCCCGGCACCCTACCGGTCGGCTTCGGCGGTGCCACACCACAGATCAGCGTGCGGCAGCTCCGGCGCGGCGACCGGGTGCTCTTCTACACCGACGGACTCGTCGAGGAACACCAGAACGGCGGGGAAGAGTTCGGCGAGGAACGCCTGATCGCCACCATCGAGCGCGTCGGACCCGCCGGTGGAGGCGTGCAGGAGATGGTGCGGAGCCTCTCGCACACCCTGATGCGGGAGCGGGGCGGAACCACCACCGACGACGCGAGCCTCTTTCTGGTCGAATGGCGGGGCGGCACCGCCGACCACCTCGCAAACCCAGAACTGTAGAACACGATGCAGACCCGCAGCGGGGACCACACCTTTGACATGGGACGTCTCCGGCAACCTCGAGAGCGGGACGCCGGCGTCCTGCCACCCGGTCGGGAAGCCTCCACCAGCCGCCCTCTGCCCTCCCGGGTGGGCCCTGGCCCTGGCCGGAGTACGGTGGAAGAGCTCACCGTCTGCGGCATGCACAGCTTGGGGTACCCCGCTGCAGCACTTGGTCATCCGGAATGAGCCCGGGGTAGGTGTTCGACATGACCGCGTCCTTCGATCCCGCCGCCGACCAGCCCTCGGAGCCGGAACCACCGGTCCGGCTCCGGCTGACACCCGAGGGCACCACCCCCGGCCGGCTGGACGGGGCCTGGTGGCCCCGCTCGCACGACCTCCTACGTGAACTTCCCCCGCTGGCAGCAGCGCTGGACCCCAGGTGGGGGCGGATCACCCGGGTCACCGTGAACCCGGCGCACTGGCCGGTCATCCCCCGGCGGGTCCCGGTCGCAGGCCACGTCATCCACGTCGGGTGGTTCGACCAGGAGCAGGACGCAGACGAGGTGATGGTGTGCTCCTTCATCCCGCTGCGCCTGGAACTCCTGGTGATTCCCCCCGACGCCGAGGCCTCCGCCGCCGAGAGGCTGATGACAACGGCGTCCGACCCGGCCAACACGCGCACCGGCACCGACCTCCTGACAGCCGCAGGTGTTCCGGCAGCAGACCGGCCGCAGACAGACGGATAACGCCGCCACCAGCGAACGGCACCACGCGGTTCGCCACCGGCTCCGGCTCATTTCGCATCGGGTCGAGGCGGTGGCGTGCCAGAGCGACTGTGCCGCCGCGTGGCCCCATGCAGCCCTGCGCCTCGCCGACCCCGCACTGGATGACCAGATCCGCGCGGCTCAGTACGCGGAGCCACTTCGCAGATAGGTGCCCGCGACCTCAAGCCACGCCCCAGGGCTGAAGCAAACCTCGACCGCGTGCGGAGTGTCTTCGAAGACGCGCAGGATCCGCAGTGCTCCGCTCGGATGAAGGTCGTACTCGTACGTGAGGCCGCCGGGGACGTCCTGGTACTGCATGTCCAACGGCCCCTTGGACGGCTCGGACGGCGACCTGGCCTCGGCCGAAAGTTTCACGTACACGGACATGTCTCCACCATGCCTTTCCTGCCACCCATACAACCCATACGGGTGGCGCCTCGGTCAGAACGATTCGCCGGAAGGCTCGGAGCCAACCGGTGGCGATGAGGATCCGCTGCGCCGAGTCGGTGCCGCCGGCCTCGACCGCCCGCGCCATGGGGGCGTGGGCCGCATCGAGGCTTGCTTGCGAAGGGATGACGAGCAGCGTGAAATGATCGCGATCACCCGCGTGATGATCATCGTGTCATCACCGACCGGGTTCCAGTTGATGTGCACGGACCGGCCGTCGACGACCAGAGGGGGCGGGATGTCGTCCCCCGCGTCCGCATTCAGGCCGGTGCTCGTGACAGGGCCCAGATGCTCGGTCAGCGCAGGGATGAGGCCGGGCAGCTCGGCACCGAGGTCACGGGAACGAGGCCACCACGCACCATCGAGTGTCCCCTCGCGCGACCGCGTCGGCTCCGGACTCAGCAGCACCGAACCGGGTTTTGCAGACTCGCGGAACCGGTCCGGCAGGAGCGCCGGGAACGGCGTGTCGGAGTCGTCCGCCATAGCCCGCCACCCATCTGCAGGCCCCGGGAAGAGCCCACTCACCAGGGAGGACGACGCCGCGGACAGCCAGCACCTGAACCACCCCGGTGTCCCCACCGTACTCCGACCGGTCATCGACCTCTCCAGGCCGACCGGCCGGCGCAGGCCGGAAGGCGGTACGGAGGAGCGATGGCGCGGCTCGGGGTGAAGGGCGATGACCGCATCGTCGACCTGTCGTGGTGGGAGAAGGCAGCGGCGCGTCGCCGTGAGGTCCGCTGTCGGCGACGGCTCAATGTGAGGCCGGGTTCGGCGGTTCAGTTGTGGGCCATCCGTAGTCTCGTCGGATGTGTCAGTCGTTGCTGCTGGTGGCG
>NZ_JBHWIR010000273.1:0-3913 GCF_042731835.1 Kitasatospora sp. NPDC059817
ACCACAAAGATCAACAATTGCAAAGACTCCCAGCACCGGTTCTCCGTCCCGGCTGATCAGCGGCCGTGTTGTGAGCTCGGCGACCGACGTGACCTCAGGGCCGGATTCGGTGCGGAGAACATCCGCAAGGCCGGCGCGACGCCGGCAACGACAGCGACGGAGTGGCGCTGGCGCCTCCCGGACGTCAGGTGACCGCGCGCCTCAACACGCGGCGTGAAGCCCCTGCCCGGTCGGCAGCCGCCAAGGGCCGGCGGACTTCTGCCACGGTGAGCGACGCCAGGTCTCAGGAACCACTTCCACAGCCCCCTTGCCGCCGCGTCGGCAGTCCGGCGCGGGCCAGCGTGGCCGGGCCGAGGTCCGGTACCACCCTTGCCGACGCCGAACCTCGATCCCCGCTGGCCGGGCAGCAGGGATGCCCTGCTGCGCCCCCTGCCCCTCAGGTCGGGGCCTGGCCCTTGCGAACCTGTCACCAGCCCAATGGGACAGCTCCTCGAGCTCCGCCTGCCGCCGCTCTGTCACAAGATTCTCGAGCACGCGAGAAATCACTGACCGGAGGCACCGTGCTCAACGTAAACCATCCCGGCAGATGATTTTTGGGACCGCGCCCACCCCTGGAGCCATGTGGGCCGCCGAATTTGATGTACGGCCTCCGAGCAGCCGAAATGGCGAACTGGTACTGAAGTGGTAGAACCGTCTCCCACTTGGATGGGCATATGTAAAATTGGAACTTAATTGAGACAAAGAAGGCGCAATGGGGCGCTTCTCCATTTGGTCTGGTGATACGGTAAAGCCTCTCGGAGTGGCAGGGAAAAGTCCTGCGCGAAAAATGTCTCCACTGGGGGGTTTCTAGATGGCCAAGGCTCGAATATTTAAAATCTTAGCAGCGGCTGCGATCGTCCCTGTCCTGACGATCGGGTTTGCCGGATCTGCCTCGGCGGACGGAAACGTAAGCTGGAAGAACGGAGTCGGTAACCCCTCCCATACCAGCGGTGGAGCGGGACTCTACCTCTTCCCGAACTCAGCTGGCGGCGGTGTAACAGTCACGAACTACCGCTACCAATGGCATGACGTCCAGAACAGTGACGGAACCTGGAATGAAGTCGACTCCAATGGGCGATGCCTGACAGGATATGGAAGCCAGGCCTACACGGAGGACTGCAACTCCGGCCGCGATGGCACGAACCCGTTCCAGCGGTGGCGTGAGATCAATACCGGTTCCGGGTTCAAGCTCCAAAACGTCCAGAGCGGCGGCTTCCTGGACAACAGCGGCAACGGAGGCTGGGGGAGCGTCTACGTGAACGGGACTGACTGGAACAACGACAATCAGCGCTGGTACTGATCCCACGCGGTCGGTCGGCTGGTCAAGTCGTGAGCGGTTTACGCAGACGCCCGGCTGGGCTCCTCCAGTCGGGCGTTTTGCGTGGCCGGCCGTTGAGATTTCCGGCTTGGGCCGGAATGGGTGTTCAGCTGACGTTGTATTGGAAACGTCCATTGGCCTGATCTTCCGGGGAGGCCCGCCGGCCTGCCTGGCGCGGCCCTGGGCGACTCCGGAGAGGCCGTCAGGCGTCTGTTCCCCGCCGCGTTTCCAACACAGTGGGCACAGACGGGCCAAGACGGCCCGGGGGCGCTTCCCGCCCCGCCCCGCCCCGGCTGCTGCGAGGCGGTGGCGAGCCGGGTGGACGGGCGGGGTAGCCGGCACAGCGGCCCCTTCGGCTGCCCGGACGCACTGATTCGGTCCAGTGCCGGATTCCAGGAGTGCGGGTTGATCATCCATGAGGGTGGCACATCGGGCATCGCGGTCGGCTTCTGCCCTTGGTGCGGGCAGGGCCTTCCCGAGTCGCGGCGGGGTCGCCGGTTAGGCGAACTGGAGCGTCGCGGGGTCGATCCGTGGGAGGAGGAGGTTCCTGCCGGGTTCCAGGACGGGGGCTGGCTGGCCCGCTGCGCTTCGCCAGGAGGGACGACAGCCGTTGATCCACTTCTGAAACAGGCCTGACTGTTGCCGGCGAGCAGGTTCTCGACGCCTTGCTCCGGCCGCGACGGGGGTTCGTCGCCGACGGCGAACATTCGGCCACGAACATGCCAGCCGCGACAAGGCCGGCTTCACGCGGGATCCGCGCACGCCGTAGTCACAGGCCCGTTCGACTGAGCTGGGCAGTCTCGTTTGGATCAGAGGGACCGATGTGTACGCGGCATGAAGTCTTGCCAGGAACTGGGACAGCCGTCCTGCCGAGTCTCGATTATGAGATCTGTGACGAGAGCGCCTGAACCCGATCCGGTAGCCGTTGTGCGGGACTATTACGAGCAATCAGCAAAACGTGAAGCCGGGAGGCTGAGCAGGCCCGCGGACGGTGCCGTCGAGTGGGAGTTGCATGCGCGGGCGCTGGAGGAGTACTTGCCTCCCGCCCCCGCGCGGATCCTGGACGATGGTGGGGGTCCTGGCTCGTGGACCCTGTGGCTCGCGCACCGCGGCTACCAGGTGACACTCACCGATCTGTCGCCGGCGCTGCTGAACGTTGCCCGGGATCGCGTCGCGCAGGCTCCCCAGCGGTGTGCCGGGAACGTAGAGGCCGTCATGGAAGCGGATGAGTGTGATCTGAGCGCCTTCCCGGACGATTCATTCGACGCCCTGCTGTGCCGGGGCCCTTTTATCACTTGACCACCGGCACCGACCGCAGTCAGGCCGTACGGGAGGCTCGTCGGGTCCTGCGACCAGGTGGGCTGCTGATTGCGACCATGATGCCGCGCTACATGCGATTGATCTCCACCGTCTTGGAGCACGGGTCCGCCGCGTTCACCACGGGTACGGTCGACCTCATCCTGGACGAAGGCCGTTACGACGACCCGCGGCCCGGACGCTTCACCGGTGGGTACCTCACGCGCCCCGACGATGTCGCGCCGCTCTTCGAAGAACACGGTTTCCGTGTGCGGCGCCTGTTGGCGTCCCAAGGCATCCTGGCTTGGGCACAGTCGGAAGCCGCTGCTCTTGCCCACCGGGATCCCGACGCCTACCAGCGTCTGCTCGACGTCGCTTACAGGACTGCCAGTGACCCGTCCATTCATGGCATGAGCGGCCATCTGCTCGTTGTAGCCGAACGGCCAGAGATTCAAGCCGAGTAGACGATGGTCAGTGGGCGGACGAGAGGAAGATGCCCGCGATGTGATGTCCTGCCAGGTAGATGGCTGCCGTCTTCTCGTAGCGGGTGGCGATCCCTCGCCACTGTTTCAGGTGATTGATGCACCGCTTGACCGCATTGCGCTGTTTATAGGCATCACGGTCGAAGGTCGGCGGCCTGCCGCCCCGGCTGCCGTGACGTTGCCGGTGGCCCCGCTGGTCCGCCGGGACAGGGATCACTGCCCGAATGCCGCGCTTGCGCAGGTGTTCGCGGATTGCGTGGGAAGAGTACGCCTTGTCGGCAAGGACGGTGTTCGGCCTTGTGTGGGGCCGTCCACGCCGGCGGGGCACGCGCAGATGTGCCATCACCTCGCAGAAGGCGGGTGCGTCGCGGGCCTGCCCGGTGGTGAGGGCGAACGCGAGGGGTCGGCAGTGGCTGTCCGCTGCGAGGTGGGTCTTCATGGTCGGTCCGCCGCGGGACCGGCCGAGGGCGTGGTCGGCCGGTTCGTTGGCTGGGGCCCCTTTTTTACTGGTCCCAGCCGCGTGCTGGTGGGCACGCACAATCGTGGAGTCAACCGAGAGCCCACGTCCTCGTCCGCATCAGCCTGGGCCATCAGCGTGGTGAAGATCCGCTCCCAGGTGCCGTCGAAGGCCCACAGCCGTAGCCGGTTGTACACGCCCCGCCAGTTGCGGTACTTCTCGGGCGAGTGGATCCACTGCGTTCCGGTCTGGAACTTGAAGGCGGTGGGGGGGGGGGAGCGCGGCGGGGGGGGCCCCCGCCCCCCCCCCCCCCCGGCGCGG
>NZ_JBHWIR010000273.1:3923-6653 GCF_042731835.1 Kitasatospora sp. NPDC059817
TTCGCGGGGGGGGGGCGGCTCTCCCCGCGGCGTAGCCCCGCCCCCCCGGCCACCCCGCTTCGGCGTCCGGTCCGGTAGCAACGGCTCGATCCGCGCCCGCTGCACATCACTCAACGGCACGCCTAGACCAACGACCGGTTGATCCAGACGAGGCTGCCTAGCCGTGTTCGGGTTCGTCGTGGATGGTCAGTGCTCCGGCGAGGTCGAGGTCGGCGACGGTGCCGTGTGCCCCGGCGCGGACGAGCAGCACTGCGCCGAGCGCGGTGCTCCAGAACGTCCTGGCCTCCACGTCGAGTGGCCGGCGGACCTTCCAGCCGCGACGGTCGATGAGTTGGCTCACGAAGCGCTCGGACTGCCGGAACAGCAGCTGGAGGTGCCGGTCGACGACGGGGGCGAGTTCGGGTTTGGAGATCCCGGCGGCGAGTGCCCGTGCGACCGGTGGGAGCGAGGGCATGGCCAGTACGGCGCGGGCGATGTTGCGCCGAAATGTCGCCGCATCGGGGGCTTGGCGGCCGATGCGCTCGATCCGTCGGGCGTCGTGCAGCAGGCCGAGAAAGGCGGCGTGCACGAGCAGCGAGTCCTTGGAGCCGAAGTGGTAGGTGACCTGGTTGGGGAAGGCGCCTGCCGCGTTCGCGATCTCCGCGACGCTCACCTCGGCGCCGGGCCGCTCCTTGCAGAGCCGTGCAGTCGCCTCGATCAGCTGGCGTCTGGTCGCGCGACCGCGGTCACGCGACCGGGCCGGTGTTGGTCGGGCTTCGCTTCGCTTCTTCTCCACACCCGAATTGTATGTGATACAACTAGGCTCGTTCGCTTGTATCGCATACAAGAAAGGTTGAGTGGCATGCACAGGACCGAAGTCGTCGTCACCGGACTCGGCGCGATCACACCACTGGGCGCAGACGTGGAGTCCACCTGGCAAGCCCTGCTCGCCGGCCGGTCGGGCATCCGCGGCGGCGCCCTGCGCGGCCACGAGGACGCCGGCCTTCCCGACACCGCCGCAGGCACGATGGCGATCGACCCCGCCCAGTCGCTGCCGCCGGCGCAGGCCAGGCGGCTCGACCGCTCACAGCAGGCGGCCTTCACCGCAGCGGCCGAAGCCTGGGCCGATGCCGGCGCCCCACAGGTGGACCCGCACCGGCTCGCATCAGCGATCGGCACGGGCATCGGGGGCGTACGGACGCTGCTGAAGGAAGACGACGTACTGGAGACGGCCGGGACACGGCGCGTCTCGCCACGCACGGTACCGATGCTCATGCCCAACGCGGCAGCGGCGCTGATCAGCATCGAATACGGCGCACGGGCCGGGGCCTACACGCCTGTCTCGGCATGCTCCTCCGGCGCCGAGGCGATCGCCCTGGGGGCCAGACTCATCCGTGCCGGCGAGGCGGACGTGGTCATCGCGGGCGGCACCGAGGCCGCGATCACCCCGATCACCGTCGCCGGCTTCGCCCAGGCACAAGCACTGTCGCGCTACACCGCCGAACCCGCCTCAGCGTCCCGCCCCTTCGCCGCGGACCGCAGCGGATTCGTCCTCAGCGAAGGCGCCGCCGTCCTGGTACTCGAAAGCGCCGAGCATGCCGGCCGCCGGCGCGCACACGTCCACGCCGTACTCGCGGGAGCCGGCATCGCCGCCGACGCCCACCACATCACGGCACCCGCCCCCGACGGCTCCGGCCAGGTCGCCGCCATGCGCAAGGCCCTCGCCCAAGCCGGTTTGACTCCCGAGCAGATCAGCCACATCAACGCCCACGCCACCGGAACCCCGGCCGGCGACACCGCGGAGGCACACGCGATCAGACAGGTCTTCGGCCGCGCCACCGTCACTGCCCCCAAAGCGGCACTCGGCCACCTCTTCGGCGCGGCCGGCGCAATAGAGGCGCTCATCGCCGTCCTCAGCGTGGAACACGGCGTCATCCCGCCGACCCGCAACCTCACCGCAGCCGGCATCGCACCCGACATCGATCTCGATATCGCCACAGCACGACGAGACGCCCCCCAGAAGGCCGTACTCAGCAACTCATTCGGCTTCGGCGGACAGAACGTCTCACTCATCGTCACCCGCGCACAACACCACACCTCCCGCACCGCCCCGACGACACCGTGACCCACACAAACGCACCACCCTCCCCAGAAGGCCGCCACCGATGGATCGAACATGGCAAGACCCGCCCGATCACGCACGTCACCGCAGAAATGGGGACTTCCCGAGCAACGGCGCCGAGGCGGGCGAACCGGCACCCGCCGCACAGCGAACTCGGGTTGACCGATCGAAGCTCGACGCCACGCCCTCAGCCGGGCACGACACCGGCCGACGCGGTCACACACGTTGAGGAGATGCGCCGCGCCCACAAGTGGCCGGCCACCCGCAACGCCCACGAGCCCGCCGCCGACGGACACCGTGACCGCCGGGCCGCCCGCGCCTCGCAGGGCCCGTTGCGCCCGCTCGTCGTCGAGGCCGGCCAGGAGGGTGCGGGCTTTCGGCACGCAGGGGCGGGCAGGTCCCTGTCGAAGCGGCGCTGGAGGTATCCGGCCTGGCGGCAGGTCGCGCTGCCGTGCACGGGCGGAGGGCCGGTCGCCGCCGTGGCCCGGCGCCGCCGGCCTGCCATCCACCACTGCCCCCCCCACCACGGCCCGGCGCCCCCGGGCCGACCTGGCGGGGCGGGGCGGACCCCCCCGGGGTGGGGGTGGGGGCGGGGGCCCCCCCCGGCGCGCCGGGGGGGGGGGGGGGGG
>NZ_JBHWIR010000274.1:0-6583 GCF_042731835.1 Kitasatospora sp. NPDC059817
TGTCTGTGTTTTTTTTATTTTTGAACCCTCCCGGGGCGCCCGCCGGGGGCGCGGGGGCCCCGCCCCGCGGGGGCCCCCCCCCACTCTCGTGGTTCGCGCACACCTCTCGCAGGTCGCGCGGCGCCTCCCGCGGTTCGCCCAGCCCGCGCCCCGGCTCGCCCGACCCGCCCCGCCGTTCGCCCCGCTTGCTCCTGGTTCGCCCAGCCCGGGCCACCCGCCGCTCAGAGCTCGCCGGTGAGCCCGAGCAGTTCCCGCATCCGCGCGTACTTGGCGGCCAACCGCTCGGCGGTGGCGGCGTCCAGCGCGGCCAGCCGGGCCGGGTCCGAGTTGTGGGCGAGGTCGGCACGCTTGACCAGCAGCGCGCCCGGCGTGGCCAGGACCCGCGCGGTGTACGCCTCGACCGGCTCGTCGGGGCGGCGGGTGAGCGCGTCCACGATCGTCTTGGTGGCCCCGGGCAGCGCGGCCCCCGCCAGCCACTCCCGGCTCAGCCGGTCGTCCTCGACGGTGTCGTGCAGCCAGCCCGCCGCGATCTGGGCGTCGCTGCCACCGCGCGCGGCCGTCCCGTGCGCGACCGCCGCGATGTGCTCGCCGTACGGGTGGCCGTTCTTGTCGACCTGCCCCTCGTGCGCGCGGCGGGCGATCGCCTCCACCTCGGCCAGGCTCAGGTACTCGGGTTCCGTCGGCGCGTTCTCGGGCTCCATCGGCTCATCGTAGGCCCGCGGTCTGCCCGTTCACGCTCACTGGTTTACTGCCCCGGGGCGGGAGACCCCCGGCCCACCTGGCAGACCGTCCGAGCGATCCGAGGAACCATGCCATCCCTGCACCCCCTGCTGTCCGGATTCGCCCCGATCTGGGCGCTGACCGGGATCGGCTACCTGGTCGGCCGGACCGGGCTGCTCGGGCCGCACGCGGAGCCGGTGCTCAACCGGTTCGTCTTCCACGTGGCGATGCCGGCCTCGCTGTTCCTGATGATCGTCCGCACCCCGCTGGACCACTTCGCCAACCCCTCGATGCTCGCCTTCACCGCGGGCACCGTCGTCTCGATCGGCCTCGGGCTGCTCGCCGGGCGCCTGCTGTTCCGGCGCAAGACCGGCGAGTTGGCGATCGGCGCGATGGCCTGCGGGTACGTCAACTCGGCCAACCTCGGCATCCCGGTGGCGATGCAGCTCCTCGGCGACGCCTCCTTCGTCGCACCGGTGGTGCTGTTCCAGATCCTGGTCGTCACGCCCGCGGTGCTGGCCGTCCTCGACGGCGGCGCGGCCGGCCGCCGGGCCCTGCTCACCCTGCCACTGCGCAACCCCATCCTGTTGGCCACCGCGCTCGGCGCCGCCGCCTCCGCCGGCGGGCTGCACCTGCCCGCCGAGCTGAACCGTTCCTGCGAGCTGCTCGGCGGCGCCGGCGTGCCGACCGCCCTGGTCGCCCTCGGCATGTCGCTGCACAACCGCCCGCCGGCCACCGGCCGTTCGCGCCACGCCGAGGTCGGGCTGACCGTCGCGGTCAAGACCCTGATACAGCCGCTGGTCGCCTTCGCGGTGGCCGGCCCGCTGCTCCACCTCCCTGCGCACCAACTCCTCACCGTGGTGCTCTTCTCCGCCCTGCCCACCGCGCAGAACGTCTACGTCTACGCCCGCGAGTACGGACAGGGCACCGGGCTCGCCCGGGACTCGGTGCTCTGGTCGACCCTGGCGTCGATGGCGACCCTGTCGGTGATCAGCTGGTCCCTCGCCGCGTAGCCGGAGCCTTCCGGAGAGGTGACGGCCACCCGTACACGGCACGACAGTTGTCACCCGCGAGCCGTACAAAAGCGGGGAACCGGGGCCCTCGCCGGGCTCCCGGTGGAATGCTGGCGGCCATGAGCCAACCGGACCTTCGTTCCGCAGAGTTCCACCACTGTCCGTCCGTCGTCACGCTGCCGCAGACGGACGTGGACCACTACAACACCGTTCCGCGCGGTGCCTTCCTGATCGATCCGCGCCTGCGCTGCGACCTCGCCGGCGGGCACGGCGGCACCCATTCCGCGCTGGTCCAGGGCGTCGGCTTCGACCTGCACTGGGCGTCCTGGCCCGAGTACCTGGTCGAGGTCGGGCCGCGCTGCCCGGCCGTCGGCCCGCACGAGGGGCCGGAGCCGCCGCGCGACCCCAACATCTGCCTGCTGCGCGAGGACCACCCCGGGCCGCACTACGGCGAGACCTGGTTCTGACGCCCCGCCGGTCACTCCACCAGACCGGTGGTGCCCGCCGAGTCCAACCGCAACGCCTTCCCGAGCCGGCCCGGGGGCACCACCCGGCCGGCCCGGGAGGCGCCCAACAGACGGATCAGCGCCCGCAGACCGGTCGGGTGCCTCCTTACACCCCCGCGGAGGCCCATCATGTCCGCCCGCACCACGCCCTCCCCCACCCGCACCGCCGCCTTCCTCACCGCCTACGACGCGCTGCTGGCCCGCTGGCCCGTCCCGGTCGAGCACCTCACCGTCCGAACAGCCCACGGCACCACCCGGATCAACGCCTGCGGCCCGCCCGACGGCCGCCCCCTCGTCCTGCTGCACGGCGGCGGCGCCACCTCCACCATGTGGTTCGCCAACGTCGCCGCGTGGACGGCCGCCGGGCACCGCGTCCTCGCCCCCGACCTCATCGGCGACCCGGGCCGCAGCGTCCACGACGGTGCCCCACTCGCGGGCGTCCCCGGGCTGCTCGGCTGGCTGGACACCGTCCTCGACCGACTCGACCTCCCCCGGGCCGACTTCTGCGGCCACTCCTACGGCGGCTGGATCGCCCTGGAGTACGCCCTGCACGCGCCCGCCCGGGTCGGCCGGCTCGCCCTCCTCGATCCCACCCAGTGCTTCGCCGGCTTCCGCCCCGACTACCTGCTGCACGCCCTGCCGCTCTTCCTCCCCCGCCGCACCGCCGCCCGGGCCCGCTCCTACCTCGGCTGGGAGGCCGGCGACGGCCCCCGCCCGGACCCCGGCTGGCGCGAGGTCTATGCCCTCGGATACGCCGACTTCCCCGCCACCCGCGTCATCACCGGCCCCCGCCCCGGCCTCGACCGGCTGCGCTCCCTCACCGCCCCGACCCTCGCCCTGTTCGCCGAACACAGCCGCACCCACCACGCCCCCCGGGTCGCCGAGGCCGCCCGCCGCGCCCTGCCCGAGGCGACGGTCGCCGTCCTGCCGGGCCTCTCGCACCACCACCTGCCCATGGCGGGCGCGACGGAGGTCAACGCCCGGCTGACCGGATTCCTCGCCGCCTCCCGCGGCTGACGGCGGGGCCGTTCGGACGGCACGGACGCCACGCCCGCGCCGAACCGAACCGGCCCGGCCCGGCCGCTGCGCGCAAGCCGCCGGCGACGGATTGGCCCGAACTCACCAGTGTCGCCAAATCCCTTGTACTGCACTCGACTTGGCGCTGGCAGACTGGCGTCGCCACGTCGGCCCACCACTCCCTGGAGCAGCCATGCCCACGTTCGTCCGACGCCTCGCCCCCGCAGCGGTGCTCGCGCTCACCGCGCTGGCCGCCACCCCGGGCAGCGCGTTCGCCGTGGACCGCGACGGGCCGGCCGTCGCCGCCTCGGCGGGCGAACACCCGGGGCTGACCTGGACCGCCCTGGAACAGCGCGCCGGTGTGGTGCACGTCGGCACCGACGGCGCCGGCAACCCCTACCTCGGGGACACCTCCGCCGACACCGAACTGCCGGTGCTCTGCCTCCACCAGGACGGCCGCCCGGCCCCCACCGGGATCCCCACCGCCGGCTTCCACAGCTGGGCAGGCGGGGAGGTCGCCGCGACGGCCCCGACGGCCGGGTCCGACCTGACCAGCCGGGACGACGCCGACGGGCTCTGCGAGGACTCCTTCGGCGCCGGCTGGCGAATGGCCGAGTTCCACGACGGGCAGGGCTGGTCGCTCTGGGCGGCCGGCACCCTCCCGGCGGGCACCCGGTTCTGGACGGCGATCAACGACCAGCCGGCCAACCCCTGGTCCTGACGCCCGCGCGGCCCCGAGCCGCCCCGCGCAAGCGCGGCGGCGGCGACGGGGACGGGGATCAGTAGATCAGGTACCCCGGGCGGTGTCCTTCGTCGTCGATCTCCCCGGTGGCCTGCGCCCGCAGCTTGCGGGACAGCTCCTCCAGGGCGCGGGAGGCCGCGACCTCCTCACCGATCCTGGCGAGCGGGCGGTCGTCCGTGCTCTTCATCGACTCCCCGTGGGCGCGCAGGCCCGGCGCCCGCGCACCGGTCAGCCTGGCCTCGCACGCCGTGTGCACTCCGTCTTCCTCGAAGCTCAGCTCCACGTCCCACTGGTTGTGCATGCCACACCTCCTGGCAGCGGCCCCCTCGCGCCTGTCCGGACCGGCACGGACGGTGAGCCGTGGCGGCCGCTCACACCAGCGTGCGCCCGTCCGACCCATGGCGGCAAGCGGGCCCGGCCCGGGGCTGCGGGCCCGGCCCCCGGAACCAGCTCCCCCGCCCCGGAGCTCCCGGCCCTGCCTGCTCCCCGCCTGCTCCCTGTCTGCTCCCCGCCGCCGACCGGGCCCCGCCGCCGACCCGGCGGTACGCTGACGAAAGCGCGCCGCGACCGCCGACCGAACCCGGACCCGCCGGCGCGGCGCGGGCAGTGACAAACCGGGTGGTCCCTCCGTGGCGGTCTTCCTCCTCGCCCTCGGCGCCGCCTGCTGCCTGGGCCTCGGCTTCGTCCTCCAGCAGCACGCGGCGCAGCGGGCGCCCCGTGCCGACCTGCTGCACTGGCGGCTGCTCCTGGACCTGATGCGGATGCCCGAGTGGCTGCTCGGCACCGGGTTCATGGTGTGCGGACTGATCCTGTCCGCGCTCGCCCTCAACCAGGGCGAAGTCTCGCTCGTCGAACCACTGCTCGCGACCAACCTGCTGTTCGCCATGGCGCTCTCCCGGGTGCTGACCCGCCAGACCCTCGGCCGCTCGGGCTGGGCCGGGGTGCTGCTGCTCGGCCTCGGGGTGACGGCGTTCATCGTGGCCGGCCGGCCCACCGGCGGCGGTGCGCCCGCCGGGGAACTGCGGCACTGGCTGGTGGTCGGCACGGTGGTCGGGCTGACCCTGCTGCTGGTCTCGCTGGCCCGGCGGCTGCCGCTGTTCGAGGAGGCCACCCTGCTGGCCCTCGCCGCCGGCCTGCTCTACGGCCTCCAGGACGCGCTGACCCGCACCACCACCCAGCGCCTCGACCACAGCGGACTGGACGCGGTGCTGCGCAGCTGGCAGCCGTACGCGGTGGTGGCGGCGGGCGTGGTCGGGCTGCTGCTGGTGCAGAGCGCCTTCGAGGCCGCGCCGCTGCGGATGTCCCTGCCGGCACTGACCGCCGCCCAACCGCTGTCCGGGATCGCCTGCGCGGTCGGCTTCCTCGGCGACCGGCTGCGGGTGACGCCGGGTGCGCTGGCCTGGCAGTCCGCCGGACTGCTGGCCATCGTGGTCGGGGTGATCGTGATCGGCCGCCACCCGGCGATGCCGGGCAGCGTCCGCGAAACCCTGGAGGGCGTCGGGGCACCGCCGGAGGACGAGCGGCCTGAGGAAGACCCCGGGAGCCGTCCGGGAAACAGTCCGGCCGAGAAGCCGAACGACCCGGGGCACAGCTCCGGGGCCGGAGCGTAATTCGCTTGACCGGGCCACGGGTCAACGCTGCACTGTGGCGAGGCACACGAGCCGTGGTGCCGTCGTCATCCAGGGGAGGAAGCGGCAGCAATGGAGATCCGTCCGACAACCGATCAGGACCTCGACGTCTACGTCGACACGCTCCATGCCGCGTTCGGGCTCTTCCCGGAAACCCCGACCGACGGCGGCGGGCTCTGGTGGTCGGCGACCGAGATGGACCGCAACCTGCTCGCCGTGACGGCGGACGGGCGGCCCGTCGGCACCGCCGGCGCGTACACCTTCGAGCTCACCCTGCCCGGTGAGGCCATCGTCCCCACCAGCGGGGTGACCGGCGTCGGCGTCCTGCCCTCGCACCGGCGCCAGGGCGTGCTCACCGCGATGATGCGGCGCCAGCTCGCCGGGTTTCGGGCCCGCGGGGAGTTCCTCTCCGTACTGCTGGCCTCCGAGGCCGTGATCTACCGCAGGTTCGGCTACGGACCGGCGACCTACACGCAGCGGCTGACGGTGCCGCGCCACCGGGCCGCCTTCGCCCTCCCCCGGGCACGCGGAACAGCCGACACCCCGGCCGACACCCCGGCGCCCGGCCCGGACACCGGCTCGATCGAGCTGCTGCGGCGTGCCGAGTGCGGCGAGATCCTGGAAGCGGTCTACGACCGGTACCGCCGCACGCAGCCCGGCGCGCTGTCCCGGCCGCACCGCTGGTGGGCCTTGGGCGCGGGGCGGCCCCCGGTCTCCTCGGCGTCGCGCTACGTCGCCGTCCACCGGGATGCCGGCGGTGTCCCGGACGGCTACGCCTGCTACTCGCTCGCCGACGGCACCTTGACGGTCGACGAGACCATCGCCACCGACGACGCCGTCGCCACGGCCCTGGCCCGGTTCGCGCTTGAACACGACCTGGTCTACCACCGGCGGTTGAAAAACAATGCGGGCCCCCCCCCCCCGGGCGCGGGGCGGTTGGGATTTAAAAGCCGCGGG
>NZ_JBHWIR010000275.1:0-6569 GCF_042731835.1 Kitasatospora sp. NPDC059817
CGCGAGGAATGGCGGATGCCCCCGCTGGAGACCCTCGGCAAGCCGGTCATGTCCACCGCCCGCAAGGTCGGCATGGGCGCCCTGCGCGCCTACCTCCTGGTCGCGATGGTGATGGTCATCATCAAGATCGTCCAGACCGCGCTCAACCACTGAGCCGCCGCCGGGGCGGCGCCCGACAGTACCGCCGCCCCGGCCCCGACCCGGAAACCTCGACCGCCCCGCACCCGGGGAAGGAAGGAAGTACGGCCATGCGCACCGCCCTTCACCACCACTGCCCGCGCGTCCGCCTCGCCCTGCACGACGGCGTCGAGAGGAACTACCGCCTCGACGACCCCGGCGTCTGCCCGCACTCCGGCACGCCCAACACCCGGGCCTGCGCGTACGAGCCGCGCGTGCACCTGGCCTACCTGCTGGCCCGCCAAGGCCACCGCCCGGACTGGCTCGCCGACTTCGCGGACCTCCCGCCGGCCGCCGCGCGCCGCCTCAGCCGCGCCGCCGCCCGCCACCGGCCGCACGGCTGACGCCCCGCCGACCGCACCACCCGCGCCCTCGCGCACCCCTCCACCCGCCGCCCTGTCACGGAGGTGACCTGCCATGTCCATCGTCGCCGCGTTCCACCCCTCCCTCCCGTCCGCCGGCCGCGGCCGCCTGCGCGCCGCGCTCGCCGCCGTGGGCCGACGCCTGGCGGAGAGCCCGCTGGACAGCCCCGTCCTGCACGCCGTCACGGCCCGGGCCCCGGCCCCGGCCACCGCCTCCGCCGACCGCCCCGCCCGGCTGCGGGCCAGCTGGCGGACCGTCACGGCCCCGGACGGCACCGCCCGGCTGGAAGCCTCCTGGCACCCCTGGCACCCCGCCCGCTGACCACCCGTACCGATGCGTACAGATCCGCACCGACCCCGCACCGACCCGCCGAAGGAGCATCCGCCATGGCCGTGCGCTACCCCAGGCTCGAAGCCATCTTCTCGGACCACACCGCCGCCGCCCCGCCCCGACGGCCGCGCCCCGCACCGGCCCCCCGGCCCGCCGTCGACCCGGACACCGGCCTGGTGGTGGACCCCGAACAGCGCACCGTCACCGTCGACGGGCAGCAACTGGCACTCCCCTACCTGGAGTTCGAGCTGCTCGCGCACCTGGTCGACAACCCGCTGCGGGTCCACTCCCGCCGCCAGCTGATGGAGACGGTCTGGGGCCGGCCGGACACCGGCGACACCCGCACCATCGCCACCCACATCGCCCGGATCCGCCGCAAGCTCGGCCCCGGCCACCGGGAGGCGATCGCCACCGTCCGCCAGATCGGCTACAAGTACGACCCCCGCCTGACCCGCGTCGCCTGACCGCCGTCCGGCCGCGCCGCCTGACCGCGCCGCCCGAGGCCCGATCGCCCGCCCCGGCGGCACCCCGCCGGCCACCACCCCACCGAAGGAGGACACCGCCGTGACCAGAACCGCCCTGTTCCCCTGGACCAGCAGAGGGACGGCGCTGTGCGGCGTCCTGCTCCTCCTCACCCTCCAGGGGATCGCCGTCGGCGTCGCCCCGGGGCGGCTGCGGCTCTTCCTCTCCGGCGTGCTCATCGGCGCCTCGGCGGCCGGACTGCTCCTCGCCCTGCTGCTCGCCCGCAGCGGGCGCGGCACCGCCCGACCCGCCGCCCCCGGCGAGGACGACACCCAGTGGTTCAGCGCCCGCTCCCTGGACGGGTTCCCGATGGAGCAGGTCCGACCGCTGCTGCTGTCGCCCGGCGCCCCGGGCCTGAACCGGCTCTACACCGCCTGGGTGTTCGCCACCCACGGGCACGACCCCCAGTGGATCGCCCACCACCTCGACCTGTCCACCCCGACCGCCCGGCTGCTGGTCACCGCGGCCCGGCACCACACCGCTCCCGACAGGAGGCCGCAGTGATCACGGCCCTCGACCACGTCCAGCTCTCCGCACCCCCCGGCAGCGAGGCCCTGCTGCGGGCCTTCTACGGCGACGTCCTGCAGATGGCCGAGATCCCCAAGCCCCGGCCGCTGACCGAGGGCGGCGGCTGCTGGTTCGCCGCCGACGGCGGCCGGGTCCGGCTCTACCTCGGCATCGAGGAGCGCTTCCGCCCCAGCACCAAGGCCCACCCCGGCATCGCGGTCTCCGAGATCGACGACTTCGCCTCGCGGCTGTCCGAGCTCGGCGTGCTCGTGGTGTGGGACGAGAGCCTGCCGCCCCGGCGCCGCTTCTACACCACCGACCCCGTCGGCAACCTGCTGGAGTTCGTCGAAACGGCCTGAGCCGGCGCGCGGAGGAACCCCGGATCCATTTGCCTACGGACGTACCGAAGGAGCAGACTGCCCGGGGCCCGCAGGACGGGCCGGGACGGCACCAGACGACACCACCGGAGGAGGCGGCCATGGGCGAAGACCCTCCCAGTACGCGCCGCCGTACCGGCCGCCTCCCCCACGCCCGCCCGCGCGCCTGACGCGACGGCCCGGGGGGACGCGGCGTTCGTCCCGATCCCGCTGACGTCGCACGCACCTCTCCCGACCCCGGGGCCCCGGGTGCGCGCCGGAGGTGCACCCCATGACCCTGCCGAAGCCGGCCCCGGGCGCCGCCCGGGGCTCACTGCCGTCCCGGACGGCCGCCCGCCTGGCCCGGATGACCTGGGTGGACGCGCTCGTCGCGGCCGCCGTCCTGGTGCTGCTCTACCTCGCGCTGCGGGTCGGGCAGGGCACCACCGTCCGGTTCTCCACCGGCCGGAACGCGGCGGTCGACACCGACCCGGCGCGGCTGCCGTACGACGCGGCCCGCTCGCTGCTGCGGATGTTCGCCGCGCTCGCCGTGTCGGTGGTCTTCACCTTCGGCTACGCCTACGCCGCGGCCCGCAGCCGCCGGCTGGAGCGGGTCCTGATCCCGGCCCTGGACATCCTCCAGTCGGTGCCGGTGCTCGCCTTCCTGACCGTCGCGGTGACCGGCTTCCTCGCCCTGTTCCCCGGCTCCGTGCTGGGCCTGGAGTGCGCGGCGGTGTTCGCCATCTTCACCTCCCAGGCCTGGAACATGACCTTCGGCTTCTACTGCTCGCTGGTCTCGCTGCCGCCCGAACTCGACGAGCTGTCACGCTCGTTCCGCTTCACCCGGTGGATGCGGTTCTGGAAAGTCGAACTGCCCTCGGGCATGATCGGCCTGGTCTGGAACGGCATGCTGAGCTTCGGCGGCGGCTGGTTCTTCCTGGTCGCCTCCGAGGCGATCAGCGTCGACGACCAGGGCTACACGCTGCCCGGGGTCGGCTCCTACGCGGGCGCGGCCATCGCCGCCGGCGACCTCGGCCGGGTCGGCTGGGCGATCGCCACCATGGCCGTCCTGGTGGTCGGCGTCAACCTGCTGTTCTGGCGCCCGCTCACCGCCTGGGCCGAACGCTTCAAGAACGAGCAGTCCGAGGCCACCGAGGTGCAGCGCTCCGTCGTGCTGGACCTGCTGCGCCGCTCGCACTGGCCCGGACTGCTCGGCCGGCTGCTGCGCCCGGGGTGGCGGGCGCTCTCCCGGGCCGGGCGCCTGCTGGGCACCGACGACCGCCCGCTGGCCGTCGACCCCGGGCGGCGGCGCGCCGGGGACGCCGCCTTCGCCGCCGTCGCCGGCGGCCTCGTGCTCTGGGGCCTGGTCGACCTCGGCCGCTACCTGCACGGCGCGACCGGCCTCGGCGTGTTCGGCGAACCGCTGCTGCTCGGCCTCGCCACGCTCGCCCGGGTCGTCGTCCTGGTGACCGTCGCCACCCTGGTCTGGGTGCCGGTCGGCGTGCGGATCGGCTTCTCCCCCCGGCTGACCCGGATCGCCCAGCCGCTGGTGCAGGTGCTCGCCAGCTTCCCGGCCAACTTCCTCTTCCCGCTGGTCGTCTGGCTGCTGCTGCGGACCGGGCTGTCGATCGACCTCGGCGGCGTCCTGCTGATGGCCCTCGGTGCCCAGTGGTACATCCTGTTCAACACCATCGCCGGCGCCATGGCCATCCCCACCGACCTGCGCGAGGCCATGGACGACCTCGGCGTGCGCGGCTGGCAGCGCTGGCGGCGGCTGATCATCCCCGGGATCTTCCCGGCCTACGTCACCGGCGGCCTCACCGCCTCCGGCGGCGCCTGGAACGCCTCCATCGTCTCCGAGGTCGTCACCTTCGGCGGCACCACGCTCACCGCCACCGGCCTCGGCGCGTACATCGCGCGGGCCACCGAGCGCGGCGACTACCCGCACCTGCTCGCCGGGGTGGCGGTGATGAGCCTGTACGTCGTCGCCCTCAACCGGCTGCTCTGGCGCCGCCTCTACCGCCTGGCCGAGCGCCGCTACTCGCTCTGACCCGCGCCCGCTCCCCGCCCCGGAGGTCCCCGTATGCGCTTCCCGTTCCCGCGCGCCGCCCGCCCCGCACCGCCCGCCGCCGCTGATGCTGCTGCTGTGTTCTCCCCCGCCGACGGCGAGGTCCTGCTGGAGACCGTCGGCCTCACCAAGGCCTACGCCGGCGCCGACGGCGCGCTGCCCGTGCTGTCCGGCATCGACCTCACCGTCCGGGCCGGCGAGATCGTCGCCCTGCTCGGCCGCTCCGGCTCCGGCAAGTCCACCCTGCTGCGCTGCCTGTCCGGGCTGATCCCGCCCAGCTCCGGCACCGTCGCCTACCGCGGCACCCCGCTCACCGGCGCCAACCCGGGCACCGCCCTGGTGTTCCAGACCTTCGCGCTGCTGCCCTGGCTGACCGTCCGGCAGAACGTCGAACTCGGCCTGGAGGCCCGCGGCGTGCCACCCCGGGAGCGCGCCGAGGCCGCCGTCCAGGCCATCGACCTGATCGGCCTGGCCGGCTTCGAGTCCGCCTACCCCAAGGAGCTCTCCGGCGGCATGCGCCAGCGCGTCGGCTTCGCCCGCGCCCTGGTCGTCGAACCGGACGTGCTGATGATGGACGAGCCCTTCTCCGCGCTGGACGTCCTCACCGCCGAGAACCTGCGCGGCGAGCTGCTGGAACTGTGGGAGTCCGGCCAGTTCCCCACCCGCGCCGTCGTCCTGGTCACCCACAACATCGAGGAGGCGGTCCTGATGGCCGACCGCATCGTCGTCCTCGGCTCCCGCCCGTACGGCACCATCCGGGAGACCGTCGAGGTCGACCTCGACCGGCCCCGCGACCGCGACGCCGCCGCCTTCGACGAACTCGTCGACCGGGTCTACCGGATCATGACCGGGCGCCCCAAGGAGACCCGGCTGCCCGGCCGCGCCGACGGCGCCCGGCCCGACCGGCGCACCGTCGCCAACACCCCGCTGCCCACCGCCAGCGTGGACGGCCTCGCCGGCCTCGCCGCGATGATCGCCCACCGCGGCGGCTGCTGCGACCTCGCCGACCTCGCGGACGAACTCGGCCTCGACATCGACGACATGCTCCCCCAGCTCGACGCCCTAGACCTGCTCGGCTTCGCCGAGATCCACGGCGACGACCTGCTGCTCACCGAGGCCGGCACCGCCTTCGCCGGAGCCGACGTCCAGGAGTCCCGGACCATCTTCGCCGGTGCCGCGGTGGACGTCCCGCTGGTCCGGCTGATCACCAACGGCCTGCGCGGCCGCCCCGGCGCCGCCGTGCACGCCGGCTTCTTCCGCGACCTGCTCGCCCACCACTACACCAGCGAACAGGTCGACCGGCAGTTGGAGACCGCCACCGACTGGGGCCGCTACGCCGGGCTGTTCGGCTACGACGCCGCCCTGCGGGAGTACCGGCTCGACGAGGAGACGGCCTGAAGCGCCGGAGTCAGGCCTGGCCGGTGGCCGGGCGGCGGCGGGCGGAGCGGACGGCGCGGGCGAACGGCTGCTCGGCCGTCGCGGCGGCCGGGCCGGTACCGCCGCCGTCGCCGCCGTCACCGCGCCCGGGCAGGTCGTTGGCGATCAGCGCCGCCTCCGTCAGCAGGCCGCGCACCTCGGCGGCGCGGTAGAAGATCCGGGTGCCCTCCCGGCGCGAGACGACCAACCCGGCCGCCCGCAGCCTGGCCAGGTGCTGCGAGGTCGCCGCCACGTGCGCGCCCAGCAGCTCCGCCAGTTCGCTGACCGGCAGCTCCCGCCAGGTCAGCGCCCAGAGCAGCCGGTACCGGGACGGGTCGGCGACCGCCTTCAGCACCGCGACCGCCCGCTCCGCCGCGTCCGTGTCCCACGCCTCTTCCTGCGCACCCATGCCAGGGATCCTACCGAGCCGGCCCCACCGCCCCGGCGCCCCGGCGGCGCCGAAGCCGGTGCCGTCCGGCCGGGCGCGGGCGTCGCCAGCGGGCGTACCCAGTGGGCGTCGACACCGGGCGTCGATAGCGGGCCGATGGCCGGGGCTGCCAGGCTTCAGCCATCCTTTCAGCCGCTGCCGACCGGCCGCGCCGTCCAGGAGTTGGAGTCCGTACGAGATGATCGAGCACACCACGTTCCGTACCGCGGTCAGCGGATCGCACGAGCACAATCCCTGGGGCTGAGCGGCCTGGGTCCGCCTTCGGACGCCCGCCCGTCGGGCGGTGTCGGGGAGGACGGACCCGCCGGGCGGGGGGCGGGGGGGGGGCGCCGCGGCCGCGCTGGGGGGGCGGGGCGGGCGCGGCGGTGGGGTGGGGCCGCGG
>NZ_JBHWIR010000276.1:0-378 GCF_042731835.1 Kitasatospora sp. NPDC059817
CCGCCGCCCGCGCCGCCGTGGCCCCGGGCCCACCCGCGGCCCCTACCGGCCCCTACCGCCTTCACCCTCCCAGTACCGCCACCAGCTGGGTACGCCGGGCGATCCGCAGCTTCCGGTAGGCGTTGGTGAGATGGGTCTCCACGGTGCGGCGGGTGAGACACAGCGCGGAGGAGATCTGGGCGTTGGTGTGCCCCGCCGCCGCCAGCTTGGCCACGCGCCGTTCGGCGGGCGTCAGCGCGTGCCCGCCGTTCCTGTTGCGCACCCCGCCCTCGCGCAACGCCCCCGCCGTCAGGTCGAGGAGGCGACCGGCGACCGGGGCCGTGGCGTGCGGGGGGGGGGGCGGGGCCATCCGCGGGGGCGCCGCGGGGGGGGGGGGCG
>NZ_JBHWIR010000276.1:388-6536 GCF_042731835.1 Kitasatospora sp. NPDC059817
GATCCTGTTCCCCACCCCCCCCTCGCCCAACCCCCCCGCCTTCCGGTCGAGGTGGCGACCGGGGGCGCGCGCCTGCCCGGCCTGCGGAGCGGGCGCGGCCAGCCGCAGGGCCACCGCGTGCGCCTCGCGCAGCGTGTCCCGGCCCTTGCGGCCGTTGCCCGCCCCGATGTGGGCCCGGCCGAGATCGGCCAGGACCTCCGCGAGTTCCACCGGCGCGCACCCCGCCCTGAGCAGCTCGGCGCCCTCGGTCAGCGAACACAGGGCCAGCCTGCCGCCCACGGCCGCGGCGTACGCCCGCAGCGCCCGGCCGACGGTGCGCGCGGTGCCCCAGGTCCGGGCGTGGCGCAGTTCCTCCTCGGCGAGTTCGCGGGCCTCCTCCCGCCGCCCCAGCCGCACCAGGGCCAGCGCCGCCCCGGAACGCCACGGTGTGGCGACCGGGCTGACGAAGCCGTGGGCGCTCTGGCCGGCTCCGCAGGCCAGGTAGTCGTCGAGGGCCGCCTGCCAGCGGCCGTCCGCCGCGTGCAGCAGGGCCCGTGCGTAGCTGAGCTCGTTCCACTCCCAGGAACTGTCGTTGCCGCCCGCTCCGGCCAGTGCCACGGCCTCCCACGCCCCGGTGCGCCGGCCGCTCTCGTGCCGGGCGGTGGCCACCATGGCCGCCAGGTGCGGCAGCCGGACGCCCTGTCCGGCGGTCGCCTCCACCAGGGGGGCGTTCTCGGCGATGACGCGGTCGAACTCTCCCGCCCACAGCGCGGCCTCGGCCCGGACGCTGAGCAGGCACTGCAGGCCCACGTCCGTCAGGTCCGGGGGAGCGGGCGGGGCGGGCAGGCACAGGCCGGCCAGCTCGCGCGCCTCCTCCAGGCAGTCCGCCCACTGCAGCAGGGTGGCCGCGCTGCCGAGCCAGGCGGTCCGCAGGCGCGGGTCCACCGGGGCGGCCAGCCGCGGGCGCACCCGGGCGAGCGCCTCGGCGGCCGAGCAGAGGCCGGCCCCGGCCTCGTACTCGGTGATCAGGCCGCACACCAGCGGCTCGATGCCGGGCGGCGCGGTGGGGGCGAGCGCGCGCAGGCCGGCGACGGCGCCGCGCCAGGCGTCGTTGTCGTGCGAGGAGACGAGCGCGGCGAGGGCCTGCAGCACCTGGACGAGTTCGCCGTCATCGGCCCCGCGGCCGGCCTGGTGGAGGACCCGCAGCGCGCTGTCGGGATCGCGGCCCGCCACGAGGGCCGCGCTCAGGGCGGTCGCCGCCCTCGCCCGCTCCCGCAGATCACTGTGCAACTCCACTCCGGTGTGGAGCCTGCGGATACCGGCGGTCGCGTTGTTCGCGAGCTCCAGGGTACCCAGGCGCATGGTGAGGGCCGCACGCCGGTCCGGATCGAGCGGCCCGCTCAGGGCGTGGCGCAGATACGCGGCGGACTCCGCGACACGGCCGGCGCGTACCGCCTCCTCGGCGGCCTCGGCCAGCGAGCGGGCCATCCACACCTCACCGGGCCGCTCCACGCGCAGCAGCCGGGAGGCCACGGCGGTCGCCGGCGCACCGCTCTCGTCGAGCAGCTCCGCGATGCGGGTGTGCAGCGCCGCGATCTCCCGCGGCTCGGCGGCGGCGAGCACGGCCTCCCGCGCCAGGGGGTGGCTCAGCAGCCTGTCCAGACGGCGCACCGACCGCTCGTCCGGCGACCGCCTGGACGAGCAGAGACCGGCGAGCTGACGGCGAAGCCCGGGATCGCCCGCCACCCCTTCCTCCGCTGCGACGGCGAGAGCCAGACAGGCCTGGCGCAGACACGGATCGACCCCCCGCCCCAGCCAGTCCGCGATCGCCTCGCGATAACGGCTGCGGGAACGGGCGGCGGGCGGGCGGGGCAGCGGCCCGTCACCGAGATCGGCGACGAGCGCCCGCACCAGCGCCGGGTTCCCGGCCCCCGCCCCGACACACGTCACGACACACGTCACGACGTCCTCCCGGCCCAGGCCGGCACCCCGGGCGATACGCACGACCGCGGACACACTCAGAGCGCGCAGGACGACCGACACACCCGCAGGAGAAGGGAAGGGCCCCGGACCGGACGGGTCGCCGCACTCGGTGACCACCAGCAGAACGGGAATCTCGGCGATCCGGCGGGCCAGATAGCCGATCCACCGCCGGGACGGCTCATCGGCGTGATGGAGGTCGTCCACCGCGATCAGCACCGGCCGCTCGGCCGCCCAGCGGGCCAGCCGCGTCACCCACCGGTGGAACAACCGCTGCTCGTCGGGCCCGGCCGGCACCGCGAACGGAACGGCCCCGTCGTCCGCGAAGAGCTGCCGCACCAGCCCGAACGCGAACCCCGCCTCCTCCGGCACCCCGCGCACCCGCCCCACCCGCATGGCACCGCCGCCCGCCTCCTGCCGCACCACCGCCTCCAACGCGGCGCTGCGCCCCATGCCGGCCACCGGCGCCGAGAGCAGGATCCAGCGCCCGCCGCCCGCCCGCGCGGCCGCCCCGGCCGCCGCGGCCGCGTCCAACACCTCGTCGCGCTCCAAGAGCATCCGCGCCCCTTCCCCTTCGTCCTGTCCGTCCCGCGACGCCGCCCCGGGCCGTGCGCCACCCGCCCGGACACACCGGCTTCCGCGGCGATACCGCGGCCCCGGTGTGATCTTCACCCCGGGGCGACGCACGTCAGCCCGCCGCACGAAAAACGGCGCGATCGCGTTCATGACAGAGCTTGATCCCGCCGCTTTTATCACGTTTCACCCACGAACTTTCCACCCGCGACAGCGACACAGCAGCAAACACCCACCCGCGACCACCGGCCACCATCCGCGCCCCAGTTCGTGCCGACACGGACCGCGCCCCCCAACGCACCACACCGACCGACAACCGGGACCCCCGCGATTCCCGACCCCACAACCCCTCCCGGACACCCCATTCCAAACGACGCGGACTAATCCGAGACCCACGCCAGCACATCCACCCACCATGACGAATCCCGCTAACCCCCGGCTAATGCCCACGCAACACACCGGACCCCACCACCACCACCAGCCACCCCGAACCCCGCCCAACACCCCCCAGCCACCGCCGCCACCACACCCCGAACACCAGATGTTCCAGGGCTAAGAGCACCTCCGCCAACGAACAACCCGGCAGCAAAAAAACCCATGGAACAGCCACAAAGACAAGGCCCCACCACCACCAAAGAGCTTCAATTCCAGGGTTAAAAATGGACTAGTGTAGGGCGAGGAGGTGGAGTTCCGATGCCCACACAGGACGAACTGTTCGCAGCAGTGGACGCACTACTGAACGACCCAGGCCCACAACTGCCGGAGCCAACCGAAAGAGCACGCCTCCGAGAGGCCGCCGGAGTCACCCAAGCGCGACTGGCCCAGGTGCTGAAGTCAACGGTGCAATCCGTGAAGAACTGGGAAGCCGGCCGCTCCGAGCCGAGGCCACCACGCCTGGAAGCCTACGCACGCCTCCTCGAAGGCTGGGCCCAACAGCACCCCACCCCCGCCCCCGCAGCCCGCACAGTCGAAGAAGTCCCGGCCGCCTTCGCCCCAACCCCCACCCCCACAAAGGCCGAGCCCAAACCCACCACCGACGACACGGCGAACCCGGACGACGACAGCCCCCGCCCCGACCGCATCCCGCCAGAACAACCAGCCGAACAACCACAACCGCTGCGCCCCGCCGCCCGCCCCACACCACACAGCGACGCCCAATACCCCCACGGCCCACTCGCAGTACTGGACGACGACGGCACCGCCTACGCAGTCGGCGGCCTACTCCTGGACTGCCCCGCCACCACACTCGCACAACTGGTCACCTGGGCCCTGACCGAATCCGGCCTGGGCACCCCACGACTGCACCGCAACGGCAAGGACTCCGACCCCCTGATCGTCCTCACCGCCGCCGCCGCCCAGAAACTCGGCCTGCCACCCACCCTGGACGACGACCCGGCCACCCGCCGCACCCAGCGCCTGCCCGACGACCACAAGATCGTCAAAGCACTCGCCCGCTCCAAATGGCAGCTCACCCGCCGCGGCTTCGGCCCCTGGGCCCGCATCTACAAGCCCGTCAAAGACGGCCGACGCCAATGCGTACAACTCGCCGTCCTGCCCTGGCGCGCCCTGGACACCCGCGCCTGGGGCGACGCCGCCCACCTGCCCGCCCCCGACCTCGCCCGCGTCCTCGGCGTCTACGCCCAACGCGTCATCACCCCCCGCGGCTCCAGCGCCACCAGCGGCCTGGAACTGATGACCGCGCTACGCCCGCCCACGAGGGCGGTACGCGACGAGCAGAGCGGCGGGTGGGTGTCCGGACCGAACCCGGGCGCGCTGACCGAAGTCGTCCAGGCAGCGCCGCCGGAGGTCCCGCCGGAGCACCCCGCCGCACAGGGCTGGACCGGCGGCTTCCTGGACGAGGAGTCCTACCAGTGGATCCGCCCGGTCGAGACCCTCTCCGAAGCGGAGATGATCGAACCGTTCGCGGTCGGCATCGACATCAACACCGCCTACCTCGCCGCCGCAGCCCGCCTCAACGTCGGCCTGTCCGGCCCGCTCCACGTCACCAACCCACACTTCGACAAAAAGACCCCGGGCAGCTGGCTCGTCGACCTGTCCCACATCCCCACCGACCCCCGCCTGCCCAGCCCGTTCACCCCGACCGGCAACCCCCCCACCGGCCCAGCCTGGTACACCACCCCCACCGTCGCCTACGCCCAGGAACTCGGCCACGACGTCACCCCGACCGAGGCCTACCTGCGCGAGCACAGCGGCGCCTACCTCGACCCCTGGCACGACCGCCTCCGCGAGGCCTACGTCACCACCATGGCCGAGGCCGGCATCCCCACCGACAAGGACACCGACGAACGCGCCTTCCTCGCCGCGATGACCGCCCACCGCCTCCTCAAGAACGCGGGCACCGACCTGGACGCGCTGCGCGCCGCGCTCGCCGCCGAGGGCCTGGGCCACCTGGCCGCGATGGGCGACGACCAGCTCGCCTCGGCCACCTGGCGCCACCACCAGATCGCCATGGTCCTCTCGGCGGTGAAGTCGACGGTGAAGTTCGGGATCGGCAAGCTGCGAGAGCGCCCCCAGGGCCTGACCTACAAGCCCGGCGAGCCGTGGCCGGCGCTTGAGCGCGAGACCTGGCGCCCGGACATCCGGGCCGCGGTCATCGCCAAGGCCCGCGTCAACATGCACCGCAAGATGGCCAACGTGGCGAAGGCCAACGGCCGTTACCCGCTCGGCGTCAACAACGACTGCGTCGTCTACGCCTCCCCGACCACGGACCCGCTCGGCTTCCTGCCGCTCACCGGCTCCGGCAAGGTGCTGCCCGGCACCTTCCGCCTCGGCGCCACCCCCGGCCTGGCCAAGGTCGAGGGCATCCAGCAGATGCTCACCGTCGTGGACTGGCTGGAGCGCGACCAGCCGATCAACCCGGCCCGCCACATCAAGGGCTACGACAGCAGCACCATCGAAGGGAAGTAGGAGGCTGTGGAGGAGATCACCGACGCGATCGACCGGGCCGCGCCCGAGCACTTCACCAAGGCGCCACCCAAGAGCGCGCAGGCCCAGATGCGGCTGCTCGCCAAGGCGGCCAAGGGCGACACCGCCGCCCTGGCGGCCCGGCTCGGCGTGAGTCGCCGCACCGTCGAGCGCTACCTCGCCGGCCAACGCAAGACCCCCAGGGCCGCACTGCGCGAAGCCCTGAAGCGCGAGGTCCAACGAGTGTGGCAGCCCGGCATCCGCCGTCGGGCCCGCAAGAAGGCCGCCACCAGCACGGGCATCACCGTCGAGGTGTGGGCCTACTTCGGCTACACCGCCCCCGTCGGCACCACCGACGAGGCCCGGCTACGGCACCTGACCGTCCACCTCCCACCCGCCTACGCCGGCCGCCTCTTCACCGCCCAGGACCAGGGCGCCGGTGACCAACAGATGCGCGCCATCATGGCCGAGGGATTCCAGGAAACCTACTTCAAGGACGGCGGACGCGCCGCCGGACTCGAAGTCGAGTTCACCGGAATCCAGGCGATCGACGTCCAGTACTGACACCAGGCAGGAACACTGAACCTACACAGTGCATCATTACGATGCATCGAAGCGGGGGGGGGGGGGCGGCCCCCCGCCGGGGGGCCGCCGCCCCCCCCCGGCGCGGGGATGGTGGGGGGGGGGGTGT
>NZ_JBHWIR010000277.1:0-6517 GCF_042731835.1 Kitasatospora sp. NPDC059817
CCGCTTAGGTCCTGTCCGGTCGATCTTGGCGGATCAGCCCGCGGCGTTGGGCGCCCGGCTGGGCGTGCGCCCGAATCATCCTCGTACTGGACGTACTTGGGCGATTCGGGCGTGCGTCCAGGCGGGATGCCCGGCGTCGCGGGCCCGGCAAGATCGGCCGGACAGGGCCTTGCTGTGCAGCCGGCCGTCAGCGCATGGAGCCCGTGCGCAGGAGAGTGCGGATGACACGCATCGCGACCGAGAGGCTGGACAGCTCGTAGTTGTCCGAACCCCTTATGTCGTCGAGGGTGCTCTTGGCGCGGTTCAGCAGGGTCGCGTTGAGGTCCGCCCAGGCCGTGTAGCGCTCCTCCGGGGTCGCGCCCTCGGGGCCGCAGGCGAGGATGTCGGCGGTCAGCGCCGCGTGCGCCGCGAAGAGGTCCTCGCGGATCGCGGCCCGGGCCATCGACGACCAGCGGTCGGTGCGGGGCAGCTCGATGATGCGGTCGAGCAGGTGGGTGATCTGGAGGCGGTCGGCGAGGTCGTAGTAGAGCTCGGCGACCTCGGCGACGTCCTTGTCGGAGCGGTCCGCGACCTCGCTGATGTCCAGCGTCGGGAAGGTCGAGGAGAGGCCGGCGATCCGGGTGGCCAGTTCCTCCGGCACCCCGGCCGAGGCGAGCTCGTTGTAGACGGCCTCGAACCAGACCAGGTCGTCGCCGCGCAGCGGCTTGGGCAGCGAGCCCCAGACCTGGTCGACCCGGTCGTGGAAGAACTCGATGGTGCCGGCGATGTCGAGCGGCTGGCGGCGGTTGTTGAGCATCCACCGGGTGGCGCGCTCGACCAGGCGCCGCGAGTGCAGCCGCATCTTGGTCTGGACCCGGGCCGTGACCTCGTTGTCCAGGCCCTCGATCTCGGCCCAGATGTCCTCCAGGCCGAACACGGCCCGGGCGGCGGTGTGGGTCCGGGCGATCTCCTCGTAGGTCGCGCCGGTCTCCTCCTTCAGCCGGAAGGCGAAGGTGCAGCCACCGCGGTTGATCGTGTCGTTGACGATCAGGGTGGTGATGATCTCGCGGCGCAGCGCGTGGCCGTCGATTGCGTCGGCGAACCGGGCCCGCAGCGCGCTCGGGAAGTAGTCGTGCAGCGCGGTGTGGAAGTACGGGTCGTCGGGCAGCGCGGTGGCGAGCAGCTCGTCGGCCAGCGTGATCTTGGTGTACGCGAGCAGGACGGACATCTCGGGCTGCGAGAGGCCGCGGCCGTTCTGCTGGCGCTCGCGGATCTGGCGCTCGGTGGGCAGGAACTCCAGTCCCCGGTCGAGCTGGCCGGCCGACTCCAGCCGGTTGATCATCCGGGAGTGGACGTTGACCATGCTGTGCGCCTGGGCGACGGCGTTGGCCAGCACCACGTTCTGCGCGTAGTTGTTGCGCAGCACCAGGTGGCCGACCTCGTCGGTCATCTCGGCGAGCAGGACGTTGCGCTGCTTGACCGTCATGTCGCCGTCGGTGACGACCTGGTTGAGCAGGATCTTGATGTTGACCTCGTGGTCCGAGGTGTCCACGCCGGCCGAGTTGTCGATGGCGTCGGTGTTGATCCAGCCGCCGGCGCTCTCGGGGCCGCCGACCGCGGCGTACTCGATGCGGCCGAGCTGGGTGCAGCCGAGGTTGCCGCCCTCGCCGATGACGCGGGCCCGGACCTGGTCGCCGTTGACGCGGATGGCGTCGTTGGCCTTGTCGCCGACCTCGGCGTTGGTCTCGGTGGAGGCCTTGATGTAGGTGCCGATGCCGCCGTTCCAGAACAGGTCGACCGGTGCCTGGAGGATCGCCTTCATCAGCTCGGCCGGGGTGAGCCGGGTGTCCTGGACGCCGAGGGCGGCCCGGACCTGCGTGCTGAGCTGGATCGACTTGGCGGTGCGCGGGAAGACGCCGCCGCCGGACGAGATCAGCGACTTGTCGTAGTCGTCCCAGGAGCTGCGGGGCAGTTCGAAGAGCCGGCGCCGCTCGGCGTAGGAGGCGGCGGCGTCCGGGTTCGGGTCGAGGAAGATGTGGCGGTGGTCGAAGGCGGCGACCAGGCGGATGTGCTCGCTGAGCAGCATGCCGTTGCCGAAGACGTCGCCGGACATGTCGCCGATGCCGATGACCTTGAAGTCCTCGGTCTGGGTGTCGACGCCGAGCTCGCGGAAGTTGCGCTTGACCGACTCCCAGGCGCCGCGGGCCGTGATGCCCATGCCCTTGTGGTCGTAGCCGGCCGAGCCGCCGGAGGCGAACGCGTCGCCCAGCCAGAAGCCGTAGGACTCGGCGACGCCGTTGGCGATGTCGGAGAAGGTCGCGGTGCCCTTGTCGGCGGCGACGACGAGGTAGGTGTCGTCCTCGTCGTGGCGGACGACGTCGGCCGGGTGGACGACCTCGCCGGCGACCAGGTTGTCGGTGATGTCGAGCAGCGCGGAGATGAACGTCTTGTACGAGGAGATGCCCTCGGCCAGCCAGGCGTCCCGGTCGACCGACGGGTCCGGCAGCTGCTTGGCGACGAAGCCGCCCTTGGCGCCGACCGGCACGATGACGGTGTTCTTGACCATCTGCGCCTTGACCAGGCCGAGGATCTCGGTGCGGAAGTCCTCGCGCCGGTCGGACCAGCGCAGACCGCCGCGGGCGACCTTGCCGAAGCGCAGGTGCACGCCCTCGACCTGCGGCGAGTACACCCAGATCTCGAACGCGGGGCGCGGGGCCGGCAGGTCCGGGATGGCCTTCGGGTCGAACTTCATCGACACGTAGGAGTGCCAGTCACCGGAGCCGTCGTGCTGGAAGAAGTTGGTCCGCAGGGTGGCCGTGATGAGGTGCAGGAAGGAGCGCAGGATGCGGTCCTCGTCCAGCGAGACGACCTCGTCGAGCGCGCCGGACAGCTCCTCCAGGATGCCCTCGGTCAGCTCGGCGGCGCCCTGCTGGTGGCTGGGGCTCAGCCGGGCCTCGAACAGGTTGACCAGCAGCCGGGTGGTGTGGGTGTTGTTGCGGAGCGCGTCCTCCATGTAGTCCTGGGAGAACGTGGAGCCCGCCTGGCGCAGGTACTTGGCGTACGCGCGCAGCACCGTCGCCTGGCGCCAGGTCAGCCCGGCGGTGAGGACCAGCTCGTTGAAGCCGTCGTTCTCGGCCTTGCCGGTCCAGGTGGCGGCGAAGGTCTCCTGGAAGCGCTCGCGGGCCTCGTCGGTGAGCTCGGTGGCCTCGCGCAGCTTCAGGCCGAAGTCGTACACCCACGCGGTGGTGCCGTCGGAGCGGCGCAGCGCGTACGGGTGCTCGTCCAGCACCTCGACGCCCAGGCGCTGGAGCACCGGCAGGACCTCGGTCAGCGAGATCGGGCCGCCGACCCGGTAGACCTTGAAGCGGCGCTCGTCGGCGCCGGCGCCGACCGGCTGGTACAGGTTGAGGCGGAAGTCGCCCTCGCCGTGCAGCGACTCGATCTGCTTGATGTCGGCGACGGCGGTGCGCGGCGGGAAGTCGGCGCGGTAGCCGTCGGGGAAGGCGTTGGCGTACTTGTGGCCGAGCTCGGCGGCCTTCTCCTCGCCCAGTTCGGTGTGCAGCTGGTCGTGGAAGCCGTCCATCCAGAACCGGGCGGCCTCGGCGAGGCGGTTCTCGATCCGCTCGATGTCGGAGTCGGTGAGCTGCGGCAGTTCGGTGCCGGGGGCGACGCGGACCACGAAGTGCAGACGGGTCAGCACCGACTCGGTGGCGTACACCGTGTAGTCGATGGTGGCGCCGTTCAGCTCTTCCTTGAGGATGTCGGTGAGCAGCAGCCGGATCCGGGTGGTGTAGCGGTCGCGCGGCAGGTAGATGAACGCGGAGAAGTAGCGCCCGTACTCGTCCTGGCGCAGGAAGAGCCGCAGCTTACGGCGCTCCTGGAGGTACAGCACGCTGGTGGCGATGGAGATCAGCTCGGAGGCCGCGGTCTGGAACATCTCGTCCCGCGGGAAGGTCTCCATGATCTGCAGCAGGTCGCGGCCGTCGTGGCTCTCGCTGGAGAAGCCGGAGCCTTCGAGCACCTCCTGCACCTTGCGGCGCACGACCGGGATGCGGGTGACCGACTCGGTGTAGGCGGCGGAGGAGAACAGGCCGAGGAAGCGGCGCTCGCCGATCGGCTCGCCGGCGGCGTTGAACTTCTTCACGCCGACGTAGTCCAGGTAGGACGGGCGGTGCACGGTGGAGCGGCTGTTGGCCTTGGTGAGGACGAGCAGCTTCTTCTCGTGGGCCTTGGCGCGGACCGGCGCGGAGAGGCGGCCGAAGGCCTCGCTGGCCGGGTGGTGGTGGTCGTCGTGGCCGCGCGGGTCGGAGCGCAGGATGCCGAGGCCGGTCCCGGCGACGGCCTTCAGGACCTCCTCGCCCTCGTGCCCGGCCAGGTCGTACTCGCGGTAGCCGAGGAAGGTGAAGTGGTCGTCGGCGAGCCAGCGCATCAGCTCCCAGGCCTCGCCGACCTCCTGCTCGGGCAGGCCGGTCGGGGGCTCCTCGGCGAGCTCGTCGGCCAGGCGCAGCGCGCTCTCGCGCATCTTGCTCCAGTCCTCGACGACCTCGCGGACGTCGCCGAGCACCCGGCGCAGGTCGGCCTCGATCGCGCGCAGGTCGTCGCGGTCGGTCTCGCGGTCGATCTCGATGTGCATCCACGACTCGACGCTCGCGTCGGCGGGCCACTCGGCGCCGGCGGCCTGGCTGCGGGAGCAGGCGTCGACGTCCAGGATCTCCAGCAGCTTGCCGGTGATGTCACGGCGGACGACCAGCTGGGGGTGGATCACGACGTGGATGGCGCGGTCCTGGCGGGACAGCTCGTTGGTGACGGAGTCGACCAGGAAGGGCATGTCGTCGGTGACGACCTCGACCACGGTGTGGCCGCAGGACCAGGCGTTCTCCTCGACCGAGGGGGTGTGCACCCGCACCTCGGCGGTGCCCTGCGGGCGCTTGAGGCCCAGCCGGTAGTGGGAGGCCGCCGCGCCGTAGACGTCGACCGGGTCGCGGTCGACCAGGTCCTCGGGCGCGGTGTGGAGGTAGTAGTGGTGCAGGTACGCGGTCAGAGCGCCGTTGCTCAGACCTTCCCCCGGCGCCGCTCCCCCCACCTGGCTGTTCTCAGCGGCTGCGGCTGCTTTCTTGAGCAGGTCGGCCTTGGCTGCGTCCAGCTTGGTCTGCATGACTTCTTGGCTCCTGTCGCGCGCCGTTGCGTGACTCGGTGGTGTGTGGGTGTACACCGACGGGTCACTCGCAATCCTGCCGCACCTTCCGACTGAAAAGGCTTCATGGCGCGCATGAAATTCCTTCGCAATGGGTAGGACGATTCGTCCTGCGGAGCCACCCGACGACGCCAGCCAGCCTAACCGGATCAATCGAAGGTGGACAGGGACAGGGAGGCGCAAACTCGCAGGATGATCGGTCCGTCCTGGACACCATGTCCAAACCGGAGCCTCCCGTTCACTCTCAGCCCATGTGCGGGTACCGCAGGTCCGTGGGGGGAACGAAGGTCTCCTTGATCGCGCGGGCCGAGGTCCAGCGCAGGAGGTTCTGGGCGGCGCCCGCCTTGTCGTTGGTCCCGGAGGCCCGGCCGCCGCCGAAGGGCTGCTGGCCGACGACCGCGCCGGTCGGCTTGTCGTTGATGTAGAAGTTCCCGGCGGTGAACCGCAGCGCCTCCACCGCCTGGGCGATGGCGTAACGATCCTGCGCGATCACCGAGCCGGTCAGGCCGTACGGGGCGCCGGAGTCGACCCGGCGCAGCACGTCCTCCCAGCGGGCGTCCTCGTAGACGTGGACGGCCAGGATCGGGCCGAAGTACTCCGTCCGGAAGATCTCGTTGCGGTAGTCGGAGGAGACCAGCACGGTCGGCCGGACGAACCAGCCGATCGCGTCGTCGTACTGGCCGCCCGCCGCCAGCTCGATCGTCGAATCGGCCTTGGCCCGCTCGATGGCGTCCCGGTTCTTCTCGAAGGCGCGCCGGTCGATGAGGGCGCCCATGAAGTTGGAGAGGTCGGTGACGTCGCCCACCGTGAGCGCGTCCACCTCGGCCAGCAGCTCGTCCTTGATCTTCTGCCAGAGGCTGCGCGGCAGGTAGGCCCGGGAGAGCGCCGAGCACTTCTGGCCCTGGTACTCGAACGCGCCGCGGACCAGCGCCGCCTTCAGGATCGCCGGGTCGGCCGAGCGGTGCGCCAGCAGGAAATCCTTGCCGCCGGTCTCGCCGACGATCCGCGGGTACGCCCGGTAGCCGCCGATGTTGGCGCCGATGGTCTGCCAGAGCGACTGGAAGGTGGCGGTGGAGCCGGTGAAGTGCAGCCCGGCGAGCGCCGGATCGGCGAGGGCCACCGCGGACAGCTGGACGCCGTCGCCGGTGACCAGGTTGATCACCCCGGGCGGCAGACCGGCCGCCTCCAGCAGCCGCATCAGGTAGTACGCGGCCAGGGTCTGGGCCGGCGCGGGCTTCCAGACCACGGTGTTGCCCATCAGCGCGGGCGCGGTCGGCAGGTTGCCGGCGATCGCGGTGAAGTTGAACGGGGTGATCGCGTAGACGAAACCCTCCAGCGGGCGGT
>NZ_JBHWIR010000278.1:0-6517 GCF_042731835.1 Kitasatospora sp. NPDC059817
CCGCGGGCGTTGTTCTTTACCGGGCGCGACTGCGGGCGCGGGGGGGGGGGGCGGCGGGCCCCGCCCCCCCCCCCCCCGCCCGGGCGACGCCCGGCTGCGGGGCCGGGCGTCGCGGGTGACCGGAGTGGTCAGGCGACCGGAGCGGTCGGGTGACCGGAGTGGTCAGGCGACCGCAGTGGTCAGGCGACCGGAACGGTCAGGTGACCGGCGCGGCCACGTGACCGAGACGGTCAGGCGACCGGAACGGTCGGGAGGGGCACTCAGCCCATGTGCGGGTAGCGGTAGTCCGTCGGCGGGACGAAGGTCTCCTTGACCGAGCGGGTCGAGGTCCACCGCGCCAGGTTCTGCTTGGCACCGGCCTTGTCGTTGGTGCCGGAGGCCCGGCCGCCGCCGAAGGGCTGCTGGCCGACGACGGCGCCGGTCGGCTTGTCGTTGATGTAGAAGTTGCCGGCCGCGAAGCGCAGCTTGTGCATGGCATCCTGGGCGGCCGCGCGGTCCTGGGCGATGATCGCGCCGGTCAGGCCGTAGGCGGAGGCCGACTCCATCTGGGCCAGCATCTCGTCGTACTTGTCGTCCTGGTAGACGTGCACGGCGAGGATCGGGCCGAAGTACTCCTCGCGGAAGTACTCGGACGCCGGGTCCTCGCAGACGAGGACGGTCGGGCGGACGAAGTAGCCGACCGAGTCGTCGTAGGTGCCGCCGGCCAGGACCTCGACCGCGGGGTCGGCCTGGGCGCGGTCGATGGCGGCCTTGTTCTTGGCGAAGGCGCGGTCGTCGATGACGGCGGACATGAAGTTCGCCAGGTCGGTGACGTCGCCCATGGTGAGGCCCTCGACCTCGGCGGCGAACTCGTCCTTGAGGCCGGCCCAGATCGAGGCCGGGACGTAGGCGCGGGAGAGCGCCGAGCACTTCTGGCCCTGGAACTCGAAGGCGCCGCGGGTCATCGCGGTCTTCAGCACGGCCGGGTCGGCGGACGGGTGGGCGACCAGGAAGTCCTTGCCGCCGGTCTCGCCGACGATCCGCGGGTAGGTGCGGTAGCCGGCGATGTTCTCGCCGACGGAGCGCCACAGGTGCTGGAAGGTGGCGGTGGAGCCGGTGAAGTGGATGCCGGCCAGCGCCGGGTGCTTGAGCGCCACGGCGGAGACGTCCAGGCCGTCGCCGGTCACCATGTTGATGACGCCCTTGGGCAGGCCGGCCTCCTCCAGCAGCTGCATCAGCAGGTGCGCGGAGTACTGCTGGGTCGGGGACGGCTTCCAGAGCACCACGTTGCCCATCAGCGCGGGCGCGGTCGGCAGGTTGCCGGCGATCGCGGTGAAGTTGAACGGGGTGATCGCGTAGACGAAGCCCTCCAGCGGGCGGTGGTCGCTGCGGTTCCACACGCCGTCCGAGGAGATCGGCTGCTCGGCCATGATCTGGCGGGCGAAGTGCACGTTGAAGCGCAGGAAGTCGACCAGCTCGCAGGGCGTGTCGATCTCGGCCTGCTGGGCGGTCTTGGACTGGCCGAGCATGGTGGCGGCGGCCAGGGTCTCGCGCCAGGGGCCGGCCAGCAGGTCGGCGGCCTTGAGGAAGATCGCGGCGCGGGAGTCGAAGGAGAGCGCCTGCCAGGCCGGGGCCGCGGCCAGGGCAGTGTCGATGGCCTCCTGCGCGTCGGCCTGGGTGGCGTTGCGCAGGGTGCCGAGCCTCGCCGCGTGGTTGTGCGGCTGGACGACGTGGATCTCGGCGCCGCCGCCCATGCGGTGCTCACCGTTGATCGTCATGGTCAGCTGGACCGGCTCCTGGCCGCCCAGCTCCTTCAGCTTGGCCTCCAGACGGGCCCGTTCCGGGCTGCCCGGGGCGTAGCTGTGGACCGGCTCGTTCACCGGCGCGGGGACCTGGGTCACAGCGTCCATAGAGCGCACGCTCTCCTTCGTTGATGCGGGGGGATGCCGGCGTGGGTCGCACGTCGGCCACAGCACGAACGCTATTCCTGCCCCTGGGGCCACTTGATTGGCCGAGCGGCTAAATTCCCCCGTACGGCGTTGTCCGGCCCGACGAAGGGGTCACGGCGCAGTCACGGCGCGGTCACGGCGCGCCGTTGACGGCCCGTCGCGCCGGAGGCCACCGGGAGCACCGGCCGGTCCCAGTCGATCCGGTGGCCGTGCACCGGGCGGAGCATCTTCTCCGGGCTCAGGAAGGTCCGCATCGCGATCGGCGCGAGCAGCCGGAACAGCGCCCGGCCGACCGGCCCGGAGGACTTCTGGTTGTTGGTGCGCGCCGCGTTGGCGGCGATCTTCTCGACCCGGGGCCGGCGCAGCGCCTCGTAGGCGGCGAAGGCGGCGGTGTGGTCGGGCAGGTCCCGCAGGCAGCGGGCGAGTTCGACGGCGCTCTCGACGGCCAGCGAGACGCCCTGGCCGGAGCTGTTGGAGGGGGCGTGCGCGCTGTCGCCGACCAGCACCATCCGGCCGCGGTACCAGTGCGGGACGGACGGCATGATCTCCAGCCGCGGGAAGACCTCGACGGTGTCGGCGGCGGCCTCGCGCAGCACGTCCCGGGCGGGCAGGTCGTCGGCGTGCAGGTCGCGGACCCGGCGCAGCCACTCCTCCGGGCTGACGGCGCGGACCTGCTCGGCGGTCAGCTGTTCGGGCTGCGGGATGTTGCTGAACCAGGCCGTCCCGGCGCCGTCCGGCAGCCCCCAGTAGCCGAAGAAGGCGCGGGCGCCGTTGGCGAAGTGCATGGTCTCGCCGCGTCCGGCCCGGCCGGGCAGCCGGTGCGGGCTGTAGCCGCCGACGCCGAGCAGGCCGGTGTACTGCGCGCCGGGTGCGGCCGGGTCGATCAGGGTGCGGACGGTGGAGCGGGTGCCGTCGGTGCCGATCAGCAGGTCGCCGGTGGCGGTGTCGCCGTCGGCGAAGCGGGCGGTGATGCCGTCGGCGCCCTCCTCGGCGCCGACCAGCCGTTTGCCGTAGCGGACTTCGATGCCGCTCGCGCGCAGCCGCCGCTGGAGCACCTCGTACAGTTCGGCGCGGCGCATGACCCGGCCGGGCGGCAGGTCGGGGAGGCCGGCGAACTCGGCCAGCACGCCGCCCCGGCCGTCCTCGATCAGCATCGGGCCGATCGGCTGTCCGATCGCGCCGACCTCCGCCCCGAGCCCGACGGTCGCCAGGGCGTCGAGCCCGTTGGGGGCGATCATGAAGGTGCCGCCGATGCCCTCGGCGGAGGACTCGTAGGCCTCGAAGACGACGGCTTCGACGCCGGCCTTGCGCAGGGCCAGTGCCGTCACCGGCCCGGCGATGCCGCCGCCGATGACGAGGGCCCTCTTCTCCCCGTTGCTCGTACTCATTCCAGACTCCCGAAGATCTCGTGCCAGGTCCGGATGAACTCCGGCTCCTTGAGTCGACCGACGAGGTGCTCGACGAAGCGGCCCTCGGCCTCCAGCGCGCCGACCCGGTGCTCCTCCTCGATCAGGAAGATCCAGGCCACGCCGTCGTCCGAGGCCTTCCGCAGGGCCGCCCGGATGCCCGCCACCTCGGCGGCCAGCGCGGCCCGCCGCTGTTCCAGCAGTTCCACGGCCTCGGCCGGCGGGACCACCATGAGCAGCGACAGCGCGACCCCGAACGCGGGGTACTCGTGCTGCGGTTCGGCGACGAGTTCGCGCATCCAGCCGGTGAGCTCCGCCCGGCCCTCGGGGGTGACGGCGTAGACGGTGCGCTCCGGTCGCTGGGTGTCGCGGACGGTCTCCTGTTCGGCGACGAACCCGGCCTTCCGCAGCTGCTCCACGACCATGTACAGCGAGCTGCGGTTGTACTTGATGTTGCGGTCCTTGCCGTGCTCCTTGAGCCGGCGCCCCATCTCGTACGGGTGCATCGGCCCGGCCACGAGTTCGGCCAGGACCGCGAGGGCCAGCGGGTTCGACACCTTGCGTCGCTTCGCCACGAGACGTCCTCATCTCTTGGTCAGTACTGACTATCCACTCCTGAATAGTCAGAGTCAACTATTTACGAAAGCCGGGCCGCGACTCTGTCCGCCCGGCTAAAATCAACCACACGGCATTGTCCGAGCGGATGAAGGAGGCCCGATGACGACCCCCGGCCTCCCAGGCTCCCCCGGACTCCCGCCCACCTCCGGCCTCCCGCTCCGCCGGCTGCTGATGTCCCTCGGCGAACCCCTGGTCGAACTCCAGGCCGCCCCGCAGGGCCTGGACGTCCCGGTCCGCGACGTCGCGATCCTCGACCCGGAGGACCCGCCGACCGCCGCCCCCGGCGAACTCGTCCTCGCGATCGGCGCCCGCGGCCGCGCCGCCCTCCCCGCCCTGCGCGCCGCCGGACGGGCCGGCGCCGCCGCGGTCGCGGTCAAGCTGGACGGCCCCGGCCAGGCGGACGCACTGCGCGAGGCCGCCACCGAGGCGGGCGTCGCCCTGCTCTCGGTGCGCCGCGAGACCCGCTGGGAGCACCTCGACTCGCTGGCCCGCGCGATCATCGCCGGCCCGGACGCCCCGGACACCCCCGGCGCCCCCGAACCCAACGCGGGCGACCTCTTCTCCCTCGCCCAGACCGTCGCCGTGCTCACCAACGGCATCGTCTCGATCGAGGACACCTCCAGCCGGGTGCTGGCGTACTCCCGCTCCTCCGACTCGGACGAGGTCGACGACCTGCGCCGACTCTCCATCCTCGGCTGGCAGGGCCCCGAGCCGTACCTGTCCAAGCTCCGCGAGTGGGGCATCTTCCAGCACCTGCGCACCTCGGACGCCCCGATCGCGGTCGAACCGCACCCCGAACTCGGCCTGCGCCGCCGCCTGGCGATCGGCATCCGGGCCGGGGCACAGCCGCTCGGCACCATCTGGGTGCAGGAGGGGGCGCAGCCGCTGGCGCCGCTCGCCGATCAGGCCCTGGTCGGCGCCGCCCGGGTGGCCGCCGCCCAACTGATGCGCCGCCGACGCGAGTTGTCCGCCGACATGCGGCTCACCCGGACGCTGCTCACCGGCCTGCTGGAGGGCTCCACCGGCCCGCAGTCGCTCGCCACCCACCTGGGTCTGGACCTGCGCCGCCCGGCCACCGTGCTCGCCTACGGCGCGCACACCACCGAGGCGCTGCACCGCTCCGACGTCACCGGCCTGATCTCGGTGCACACCGCCGCCCGGCACCGCACCGCCCTGCTCGCCCCGATCGAGTCCCGGGTGTACGTGCTGCTGCCCGAACTCCCGCCCGGCCTGCCGATGGCCACCGTGCGCGGCTGGGCGGACGAGGTGGTGGCTGCCGCCCGGGAGCACCTCGGCGTCCCGCTGCGCGCCGCGATCGGCTCGACCGTGGACGGCCTGGCCCAGGTACCGGACTCCCGCGCGCAGGCGGACCGCATCCTGGACGCGATGAGCCGCGGCGGGGTGGACCTCGACGTGGCGGCGCTGATCGACGTCCAGGCCGAGGTGCTGGTCAGCGAGATGCTCGCGCTGCTCCAGGAGCGCTCCGGCCTGCGCGACCCCCGGCTCACCGCGCTCGCCGCGTACGACCGCCGGCACGGCACCCGGCTCGCCGAGTCGGTGCTGGCCTGGCTGGACGCGCTCGGCGAGGTCCGGGTCGCCGCGGACGCCCTGCACATCCACCCCAACACCCTGCGCTACCGGGTGCGCCGCGCCGAGCAGTTGACCGGCATCGACCTCGCCCAGCCGCAGCAGCGCCTGCTGGCGATGCTGCAACTGAGGCTGCCCGCGGACGAATGACCGCGGGCAGCCCCTTCGACACCCGCTACGTCACTCGCCGTAGCCCTGGCCGCGCTTGTGCTCGTTCAGCCGGTGCCACGGGCCGGTGATGGCCAGCTGGATGCCCGGGGTCTGGATGTTGGCGAAGAGGGTCTTGCCGTCGTCCGAGAAGGTCACCCCGGTGAACTCGCTGAACTCCGGCTTCTCGGCGGTGCCGATGTTCAGCTCGTTGCGGGCGATGGAGTAGGTCAGCCCGTCCTCGGTGGCGCCGAACAGGTGCGACACGCCCTCGCCGTCCTCGGCGATCACGATGCCGCCGTACGGCGAGACGGTGATGTTGTCCGGGCCGTCGAAGTTGTCGTGGTCGCCCCAGACGTCGGTGTTGACGCCGAGCAGCACCTTCAGGGTGATGGTGCGGCGGGTCGGGTTGTAGAACCAGACCTGGCCGTCGTGCTGCACCGGGCTCTCCGAGCGGGCGAAGCTGGAGACGAAGTAGAAGCCGCCGTCACCCCACCACATGCCCTCCAGCTTGCGGGCGCGGGTGACCTCGCCCTCCTTGAACTGCTTGCGGATCGAGACGGTCCTGGCGTCGCGGTCCTGGACCTTGACCCAGTCCGCGCCGTAGGTGGTGCCGACCTTGGTGGCACGGGAGAGGTCGTCGACGAACTTGCCCTGGGCGTCGAACACCTTGAAGGCCTCCAGCACGCCCGCGTCGGCGGCCAGCTTGCGCAGCTGGTAGCGGCCGTGCTTGAAGCCGGCCGGCGGGGTCCAACGGAACAGCAGGCCGTTGGGGTTCGAGGCGTCCTCGGTCAGGTAGACGTGGCCGCGCTTCGGGTCCACCACGACGGC